>JBKPMF010000251.1:0-7186 GCA_046732015.1 Actinomycetota bacterium | reverse complement strand
GCACGACGTATACCGGGATGAACAGCGGCCCCCACGCCTCGTATTGACGGATGTGGTGCTGCTCGTGGGCGAGGAGCGGGCCGGTGACGGGCCGGGCCGAGACGATGACGAACCCCACGGTCATCGCCACGCGGTTGGCGCGGAGCATCAGGGCGGTGAGGCCTCTGGGCGCCCGGTCGAAGATGATGGCGCCGTGGGCGAGCCGTGGTCGCTGGAACGTGCCGAGTCCCAAGACCAGGCCGATGAGCGTGTTCGGCGACGTCCACACGAACCCGAGCCAGGTAGGCATGGTGCTGACGCTACCGCTCCGTGGCCAGGGGGTTCGGCGAAGGTGCCGGGTGTCGCCCCGGTGATCGTCAACGGCGTACGGGTTGCGTCCTAGTTCGCACATGCATACCAGTTGACGATCGCCTGAGGAGCACCGGCCGAGGTCATCTCGGATCCGGCGTGCAGCCGCTCGATCCGAGAGCCGTTGCGCCATGACGCCGGAACCTCACCGCTATGCTCGACCCGTCATGGCCGATCCTGCCGCGTCCGGCGCGGTGCTTGACGTCCCCGCCCTCGCCAAGGAGCTCGGCGAGCGCTTCGCCGCGGCCGGGCACGAGCTCTACCTCGTGGGTGGCAGCGTGCGCGACCTGGTGCTCTCGCGCCGCTCGCCGGACCTGGACTTCACCACGAGCGCGCACCCGTCCGACACCACCGCGATCCTGCGCGGCTGGGCTGACCGTCAGTACCTGGTGGGGGTCACGTTCGGCACGGTCGGTGCGATGAAGCAGGACGAGCGGCTGGAGATCACCACCTTCCGGCAAGAGGTCTACGCCGAGGAGCACCGCAAGCCCTCGGTCACCTTCGGCAAGGATCTCGACACCGACCTGTCCCGCCGGGACTTCACGATCAACGCGATGGCGATCTCGCTGCCCGACGGCGCGTTCGTCGATCCCTACGGCGGCATCCGGCACCTCGCCGCGAAGGTCCTGGACACCCCGCTGGATCCCGAGGTCGCGTTCACCGACGATCCGCTGCGGATGGTGCGAGCGGCGCGGTTCGTGGCTCAACTCGATGTCACGCCAACGGAGCGGGTGGTGGACGCGATGCGCGCCATGCGCGACCGGCTCGAGATCGTCTCGGCTGAACGCATCCGCGACGAGCTCGACAAATTGCTGGTCGCGCCCGCTCCCGGCAAGGGGTTGGAGCTCCTGGTCGAGACCGGCGTCTCCGACGGGTTCCTCCCCGAACTCTCCGCGATGCAACTCGAACAAGACCCCGTGCACCGTCACAAGGACGTGCTGCACCACACCTACGCCGTCGTCGAGCGGACCGAGCCCGACCTGACATTGCGCATCGCGGCGCTGCTCCACGACGCGGGGAAGCCCGCCACCCGCGAGATCACGGACGAGGGTGTGCAGTTCCACCACCACGAGATGGTGGGCGCACGCATGGCGGACAAGCGCATGCGCGAACTCCGCTACCCCAACCATGTGATCGACGACGTCCACAAGCTGGTGGAGATGCATCTGCGGTTCCACGGGTACGGCGACGGGTGGAGCGACGCCGCGGTGCGTCGCTACGTCCGCGACGCCGGCCCGCTGCTGGATCAGCTCAACCAGCTCACCCGCGCGGACTGCACCACGCGCAACGAGAAGAAGGCGGCGCGGTTCGCACGGCTGCAGGACGAGTTGGAAGAGCGTATCGCGCGACTCGCCGAGCAGGAGAACCTGGAAGCCATGCGCCCGCCGCTGAACGGCGCCCAGGTGATGGCCCATCTCGGTGTCGAACCGGGGCCGATCGTGGGTAAGGCGTTGGAGTACCTCATGGACGTTCGCCTCGAGCGTGGACCCATCGATGAGGCCGAGGCATACGCGTTGCTCGACGCCTGGGCCGCCGAACGCGAGCTCCCCGGCGCCTGAATCCCTAAACGGGGCCCGGCACGTGGGTCTCGTCGCCGGGCGCGTCCTCGGCGGCCAGGCCCTTGCCGCCGGCACGTACGACGTCGAAGGCCACCGTCACCGTCAGCACCACGAACACGATGCCCACCAGGAACGCGGGGGCGAGCCCGCGTCCGAACGCCGCCACCCCGAGCAGGACCGCGATGGCCCCCATCCGCTGGGTCATGACGGTGTCCCAGACCCGGATGGTCGTCTTGTGGATCGCGGCGAGCGCCAGCAAGAACGCGGCGGGCCCGGCGCACACCATCAGCCGGGTCGCCAACGAGAGACCGTGATCACCGTGGGCCCCCGCTTCGATGGCGAGTTCCACGCCGACCGCGGCGGCCGCGATGCCCGCGAAGGCGAACAGGTGGCCGTACCCCCAGAGGAACGACGCTCCCACGCGTTCGCGCGACAGCGCCGACGACGACACCGTCTCGAAGTAGGCGTACCAGATCGCCGCCGCGATCCCGAAGCCCAGGAGCGCCGACGCGACCGAACCGCCGTCGAGCGACACGTCCGACAGGCCCGCGGCGACCGCGACCACCCCTTCACCCAGCACGATGATCGTGAACAGGCCGTAGCGCTCCGGGATATGCCGTGAGTCGAACGGCTGGCCTTCGTAGGCGCGCACCGCGAACACCGGCGCGATCATCAGCACGGCGACGGCGGCGGCCCAGATCCAATACCGAAGCGTTGGATCGACGAGCAGCGACCCCACCATCAACATCGCGCCGAGCGCGTCGCCGATCATGTAGTCGCGCACCAGCCCGCGCGCTCGTTCCGCATGCGGCCACACCCGCACGAACATCACGATCAACAGCACCTGCAGTCCGGCGTAGGACCACACGAACAGCGAGTCGCCCTTGCCCTTGAGCAGGGAGGCGATGCCGGCGGCCATCACGATCACCAGCAGCATCGCGAGCAGCATGGCGAGGCGGTGGAACAGGTCGTCGTTGTCCCACGCCGTCGCGAACCACGTGAACTCCATCCACGCCCACCACACCGGCACGAACAGCAGCGCGAAGTGCCACAGGCCCTGCATCGTCGGGTCGTGGTGCAGCCCGTCGGCGAGCGCTGCGATCGCGGCCACGAAACACAGGTCGAAGAACAACTCCAGCCAGGTCGCGCGGCGGTCTTCCGCGTCGAACTCGCGCATGGGAGCAGGGCGGATCCATCCGGGGCTCGTCATGTATCCCAGCGTAGCCCGCTAGGCTCGGGCCGATGCCAGAGCTCGAGACCCGCGCCGAACCCGACGACGCCGACCGGTCGGCCTCGGATCCCGAGCGAGGGCTGACCGCCGCCGAGGTCGCGGAGCGGGTCGCGAGCGGCCAGATCAACGACGTCCCCGCAGCTCCCACGCGCACGGTCTCCCAGATCGTGCGCGGCAACATCTTCACGCGGTTCAACGCGATCTTGGGCGCCATGCTCGTGGTGATCCTGATCGTGGGCCCGTTCCAGGACGCGTTGTTCGGGTTCGTGCTGATCGCGAACGCGGCGATCGGGATCTACCAGGAGCTCCGGGCGAAGCAGACCCTGGACGCCCTCACCGTGCTCACCGCGCCGAAAGCGCGGGCCGTCCGAGACGGCGAGGTCCAGGAGGTGGCCGTCGGCGAGCTCGTCCTGGACGACGTGCTCGACGTCACGGCGGGGTCCGAGGTCGTGGTGGACGGCATCGTGCTCGCGAGCGCCGGCATGGAGGTCGACGAATCGCTCCTGACCGGTGAATCCGAACCGGTGGTCAAGGCTCCGGGCGACGACGTGCTGTCGGGCTCGTTCATCGCCGCCGGCTCCGGGCGCTACCGCGCGAGCAAGGTGGGCAAGGAGGCCTACGCGGTGCAGCTGGCGCAGGATGCACGCCGGTTCACGCTCACCCGCTCGGAACTGCGCTCGGGCATCGACCGCATCCTCACCTACGTCACGTTCGCGATCGTCCCCACCGCGGTGCTGCTGTTCATCTCCCAGCTCCGCGCCTCCGACGACTGGCGCGAAGCGGTCTCGGGCGCCGTCGCCGGCACCGTCGCGATGGTGCCCGAAGGGCTGGTGCTGCTGACCTCGCTGGCCTTCGCCGTGGCCGTGCGCCGGCTCGCGCGCCAGCGCGTCCTGGTGCAGGAACTTCCCGCCGTCGAAGGGCTGGCACGCGTCGACATGCTCTGCATCGACAAGACCGGCACGCTCACCCAGGGCAAGCTCGCAGTGGAGAACGTCGACCCGTTGATAGGCCAGGATGACGATGACGCCGCCACCGATGCGCTCGCGGCCATCGCGGCCGCCGACGCCGCGCCCAACGCCACGATGCTCGCGATCCGCGACCGGTTCGGCGAGGCTCCCGACTGGACGGCCGAGGCCACGGTGCCGTTCTCCAGCGCCCGCAAGTGGAGCGGCGCCTCGTTCGACGGTCACGGCGCCTGGCTGTTGGGAGCCCCCGACGTGCTGATGGGGGCGATCGGTGGGCACGACGAGGTGCATGAACGCGTCGGCGCCCTGTCCGACGAGGGCAAGCGCGTCGTGCTCCTGGCCTCGGCCGACCGGCTCGACGGCGACGAGCTGCCGCGGGCCCTCGAGCCCGTCGCGCTCGTGATCCTGGGCGATCTGCCCAGGCCCGATGCCGCCGATACGCTGCGGTACTTCCGCGAGCAGGACGTCACCGTCAAGGTGATCTCGGGCGATGACCCTCGCACCGTGGGTGCGATCGCCCGGCAGCTGGGGCTGCCCGACGCCGACGAACCGGTCGATGCCCGCACCCTGTCCGAGGATCTCGACGAACTCGCGGGGACGCTCGAATCCCACGGGGTGTTCGGCCGCGTCACGCCGCAACAGAAGCGGGCCATGGTGCAGGCCCTCCAGGCGCACGGTCACACCGTGGCGATGACGGGCGACGGCGTGAACGACGCGCTCGCGCTGAAGGACGCCGACATCGGCGTGGCCATGGGGTCGGGGAGCGATGCCACGCGCGCGGTGGCGCAGCTGGTGTTGCTGGACTCCAATTTCGACGCCCTGCCACCCGTGGTGGCCGAGGGCCGCCGGGTCCTGGGCAACATCGAGCGCACGAGCGGCTTGTACCTGAACAAGACGGTGTACGCGATGTTGATCTCGCTGGCGACGGGCGTGGCGGGGTTCGTGTTCCCGTTCCTGCCGCGGCATCTGACGTTGATCGGTGCGCTCACGATCGGGATCCCGTCGTTCTTCCTGGCGCTGGCTCCCAACACCGAACGGTTCCGCCCGGGATTCGTGGAGCGCGTGCTCCGGTTCGCGATCCCCACCGGTACCCTCGCGGCGATCGCCACGCTGCTCGCCTACCGACTGGCGGCCCACGAACCGGGTGTCACGCTGCTCGAAGCGCAGACCACCGCGGTGATGGTGCTGACGTGGATCGGATTCCTGGTGCTGTCGATCTTGTCGGCGCCGCTCACGAGGTCGCGCCTCATGCTGATCTGGTCGATGGCCGGGCTGTTCGTGATCGCGTTGGTGTGGCCGCCGAGCGCGGCGTTCTTCGCTTTGGACGACCCGCCGGTGATCGTGTGGCTCGCCGGATTCGGCATCGCGGCCATCGTGTGGTCGTTCGCGCGGTTGTTCGTGCCGGGGGAGCAGCCGGTGGGTCCGAGGAACCGGGCCGTCCCTCGGAAGTAGTCTGAGCGGGACTAGTGGAGTAAGCCCAGCCTCGAAGGCGGCCAGATGATGATCTCGGCCTTGCCGATCACCTTGTCGATGGGGATGAACCCCACGCCCTTCGACTGCTTCGTGGAGATGCCCAGACCGAACCGTGAGTCCTGGGAGTTCCCGCGGTTGTCACCCAGCACGAAGAGCATGTCGTCGGGCACGTTCACCGGCGCGAAATCGGCGGTCTCCTGCGTGAGGTAGGGCTCATCGATCGGTTGATCGTTCACGTACACCTGGCCGTCCTTGGCGAACACGGTGTCACCCGGCACCCCGATCACCCGCTTGATGAAGTCCTCGTTGTCGGGTCGCTGGACGCCGAGACCCTCGAACATCCAGTGGAAGAACCCGCCGACGGCGCCACGGTCGGGCTGCTCGGTGGGATCGGGGTCCTCGAACACGATGATGTCGCCCCGCCGCGGATCGTGGAAGTAGTAAGGAACCTTCAGCACCAGGACCCGGTCGCCCGGCATCAGGGTGGGTTCCATCGAGCCCGACGGGATGAAGAACGCCTGCACCAGGAAGGTCTTGATCAACAGGGCCAGGACGAAGGCCATGATGATGAGACCGGGCAGCTCTCCCAGGAACTGCACCACAGGATTCTTGTGCTTGTGTTCTTCGGGGGCGTCGTCGCCGGGCTCGGGAGCCTCGAGCGACTCCCGCTCGGTCGTTTTCACTCGCTCAGGGTACCGGTTGCGGTCGGCTCCGTTGCCGGTTGCCGCGCCCGGCCTCCGGGCTGATCGATGAGATGCAATGAGACCTCCACGGCCTTGAAGCTGGCCCAGGCGTGGGTCCCCGGCGCCAGGCCCAACCGCGTGATCGATCCCGCGGTGACCTCGGCGATCAACGGTGGTTGCGTGTCCAGCCGAACCCGAGCGCGATCGGCGTCGATCGCGACCTCGCGCACGGTGCCCTTGAACACGTTGCGCGCCGATCCTTCGGGCCGTTCCAGGTGGAGCGAGACGTCGGCCGGCCGCAGCGTGGCGAACGCCGCGGCTCCGGACTCCGGCGCAGCGTCGGGGGCGACGGTGATCGTGCCTGCGGCCGTGCGCAGCGTGGCCGCACCGTCCTCGAGGGGTTCCAGCGCTCCGGTGAACAGGTTCACGCCCACCAGGTCGGCGGCGTAGGGGGATCGCGGCGCACTCCTGATCTGGTCGGGCGTGCCTTCCTGGGTGAGCCGGCCGGCCTCCATGATGGCGACACGATCCGCCAGCGTGAGGGCGTCGAGCGGGTCGTGGGCCACCAGCACGACGACGCCGTCGAACCCGTCGGCGACCTCGCGCAGCAGGGATCGGATCTCCCCTCGGGCGGTGACGTCCACGCCGGCGAGCGGTTCGTCCAGCAGCAGCAGCCGAGGGTTGGTGGCGAGTGCCCGAGCCAGCGAGACGCGCCGCCGCTCCCCACCGGAGAGCTCCCGTGGTTTCACTGCCGGACCCACCCCGGGGGCGAACCGCAGGAGGAGTTCGCCGGCGCGGCTGCGTGCGGCCGCCTTGGCCATGCCGCGCGCCCGAAGCCCGAACGCCACGTTCTCCAGGACGGACAGGTGGGGGAACAACAGGTGGTCCTGGAAGCACACGCCGACCCGGCGGCGCTCGGGCGGGAGC
>JBKPMF010000250.1:0-6325 GCA_046732015.1 Actinomycetota bacterium | reverse complement strand
AGGCTGGGGATGCCGCGATCATCCAGGTGATCCCCACGACCTCACCGCAGGACCAAGCCACCACCGATCTGGTGCGGCGGCTCCGTGACGACACGATCCCCGGCGCTACCCCCGACGGCGCGGTGGTGCACGTGGGCGGCGCCACGGCCACGTTCATCGACCTGTCCGACCGGATCACGAACGCGTTGCCCTGGTTCATCGCCGCCGTGGTGCTGCTGTCCTTCCTGCTGCTCATGGTGGTGTTCCGCTCGGTCCTGGTGCCGCTGAAGGCGGCGGTACTGAACCTGCTGTCGATCGGCGCCGCGTACGGGGTGGTCGTGGTGATCTTCCAGTGGGGCTGGGGTCGCAGCCTGCTCGGCATCGATCAGTTGATCCCGATCGTGAGCTTCGTGCCAATGATGATGTTCGCGGTCCTGTTCGGGCTGTCGATGGACTACGAGGTCTTCCTGCTCTCGCGCATCCGCGAGGACTATCTGAAGACGGGCAACAACGTCGAGAGCGTGGTCACAGGGATCTCCACCACGGCCCGAGTGATCACCAGCGCGGCGCTCATCATGATCGCGGTGTTCCTGAGCTTCGTGACCCAGCCTGACCCCGTGGCCCAGATGTTCGGGATCGGGTTGGCGGTCGCGGTGCTGATCGATGCGACGATCGTGCGGATCGTGCTCGTTCCCGCAACGATGGTGCTCTTGGGCGATGCGAACTGGTGGCTGCCCGGCTGGCTCGACCGCATCCTGCCGAACATGAACCTCGAGCTGGCCGACGACCCCGAGGCCGGGGAGCCCGAGGCCGAGCAGGAGGAACCGGTTCCCGTCGGCTAGCCGCTGGGATCGTCAGCACACGTCCTGCAACCGATCGGGCGGCCATGCCCTCAGCGCGAGCAGTTGCACCAACCCGGCCTGGTCGATGGCCGGGGTGCCGTCGTAGGAGCCGATACCGCCAGCGGTGAACAGGCCGGTGGCGCGATCGCGCGCGGTGCCCCAGACTCGGTCGAGGTAATGGTCGAGCGCATCATGCAGCCCCGGAATGGGCGAGATCGCGTCGAGCGCCAGGAGGTTGCGGAACCAGACGGCGTTGAACACCGGAGGGTGACGCCAGGTCCGTTCGTCGTCGAAGTGCCGCAGGCTCGCGCGAGCGGTGCGCATCGCATCGTCCAACGGGATGTCAGCGTCGGTAGCTCGGGACAGGAGCGCGTGGGCCCCCGCGGCCGACCCCTGGTTGTAGCTCCAGAGCGTCTGGTCCACACCGTGCCGGTCGAGGTGGTCGGCGTACATCCCACTGGGAAGCCGCAGCGCGCGGTCGAGCCACGCCAGCGCGCCGCTCGCGAGATCCATCGCCGCCGGGCGGGCGGCGATCAGGTGGAGCTGTAACGCCAGCTCCGCGGCCGGGGCCGTCGAGCAGGTGTTCCGCGACCGCCGGCCCTCCAGCCACCGCACCCCGCCGTCTGGGTCTTGGCCTTCCGCCACGAACCGGAACACGCGCCGGGCGTGCTCGAGCGTCCCGATGTCCCCCGTCTGCAGATGGAGCTGAGTCAATGCGAGACCGATCCAGGCGTTGTCGTCGTAGTAGCGGCGACGCTGCCCGGGCATCGGCGTGTAGCCGTCCCCCCGGGCGTAGGGGGCGAGTCCGGCGATCCACCGATCCGCCTCCGCCCGATCGCCGGTGAGCATCGCCATGTCGACGGCCGCGGCGAGCGCCTGGCTATACGGCCACACGGGAGCCCGCCGGCCCCCAGGACCCTCGAGCATGGTCAGACCGTCGCGATCTTCCGGGATGCACGAGCGCCGGAACATGTCCCAGGCTTCGACGGCTCGCTCGAGCGCCCTCACGCGCGCTGGAAGAGCTCGACCACGTTGCCCGATGGATCCTCGACCAGGATCTGGCGCCCTCCCGGGCCGGTCACGACCTCGTTTCGGAACCGCGCCCCCGACGCCCCCAGCCGTTCGATCAAGGCGTCGAGATCGTCGGTGGGGACCACGAAGCGGTTCCACCCGCCGGGAACCGGTTGCGCCCCGTCGGGCATGGGCCGGGCCGCCGAGGCGAGCGGCCCCGCGAGCCACAGGGTGAGATCCTCGCGCCACACGATGGCCATCGCGGGCGCGTAGTCCTCAGCCACCTCGAACCCCAGCAGGTCGACGTAGAAGCGGATCGAAGCCTCCACCTCGTTCACCAGGTATCGGACGGTCGCCATCGGTCAGTCCTTCCTCGGGGCACGGATCCCACGGAACTCCCAGTCACCGCCGAAGGTCGTGGAGATGACCTCTTCGCTCTCGCTGGGCTGAGCACCGACGTCCTCGCGGATCGGCACGGTCCCTTCGACGATCGTGTTGCGCAGCGTGCCCAGGCCGTCCACCGAAACCTCGACCACGTCGCCGGGCTGGACCGGGCGCGAGTTCGCCGGCGTGCCCGACAGCAGCACGTCTCCCGGCTCAAGCGTGATCGTCCTCGCGATGTCGGCGACCAGGTAGTGCATGTCCCAGATCATCTCGTCGGTGTTCCCGTCCTGGGCCAACTCGCCGTTGACCAGGGTGCGGATCCGCTTGTCGTGGAAGTCCCAGCCTTCCACCAGCGCCGGGCCGAGCGGGCAGAGCGTGTCCGAACCCTTCACCCGGAGCATCGAACCGGCGTCGGTGTCGCGGAAGTCGTGCAACCCGTAGTCGTTGCCGATCGTGTAGCCACGGATGTAGTCCTCGGCCTCGTCGGGCGCGATGTGGCGGCAGCGGCGGTCGATCACGATGCCGATCTCACCCTCGTAGTTGAGGTAGCGGCATCGAGGGGGCCGGACGATCTCGCCGCCGTGCGCGTTCAGCGAGGACACCGGCTTGTGGAAGTAGGTCGGGGCAGGCCCCAGGGTGACCCCGAACTCTGCTCGCCGGCTCTCGTAGTTCAGGTGGACACAGATGATCTTGGTCGGCGTCACAGGAGGCAGGTGCGTGGGCTCGTCGAGGGGCATACGACGACCGTCCGGAGCCACCAACTCGTCGTCTTCACGCACGACGGTCGTCGGTGCGCCGTCGAGCAGGATGCGCCTGGTCTCCATCGCCCAACCCTTCGAAGATGGTTCGGGAACGAAGCGTAGTATGACCCGCGTGACGGAGCCGACGGGGTTCATGCTGCCGTTCTCGCCCCAGGGGCGAGCGTCCATCGTGCCGCCGCCGCCATGGCACTACTCCGGGGACGTCCTGACCGCCGAGTATCGAACCGATCCCGCGAACGTCGCCGCGTTGCTCCCCAACGGGGTCGATCTCGCCCCCGAGGACCCCGGCGCTGTGGCGATCATCTGGGCCGACTGGCAATCGTGCGGCGACTCGCGCGAGGAACTGCTCGATCCCGTGCGCTCGCAGTACAAGGAGTGCTTCGTGGTGGTGCGATGCAGCCATGGGGGCGAAACCTACTCCCGCTGCGTCTACATCTGGGTCGACAAGGACTTCGCGCTGGCCCGCGGTTGGTACCAGGGCTATCCGAAGAAGCTCGGCCAGATCTGGATGACCCGTCCGGTCACGGTGGGGAGCGCCGGCCCTCGGCTGGAGGCCGGTGGCGTGTTCGGCGCCACGCTGGCCGCCAACGACCGCCGGCTGGCCGACGTCACGCTCACGCTCACCGGGGGATCCGAGGCAGGTGGCTTCGTCAACGCCCTGCCCATGCTCCATTCGCGGTGGATGCCCAACATCGACCCGTCGCAGCCGGCCAGCCTCGACGAACTGGTGACGATGCGCTCGGCCAACGTCGAGCTCGGACCCGTCTGGACCGGCGATGTCACCATCTCCCTCCACGACGCGCCGGCCGAGGAACTCGCGTCGCTGGAGCCCGTCGAGATGATCGCCGGGTACTGGCGTCAGGTGGGGGCCACCTTCGCCGGCGGATCCACGGTCGGATAGCCCTCGATGGGCATGCTGCTAGCCTCGGGCGCGACATGAGACTGCTCAGGTTCCGTCACGGCGAACGCATCGCGACCGGTGTCACCGAAGCGGGTGAAGATGTCGTCCGCGTGTTGCAGGGCACGTTCTTCGAGGACCCGCTGCCCACCGGCGAGGAGCTGCCGCTGGAGGACGTCCACCTGTTGGCGCCCGTGCTGCCGTCCAAGCTCGTCTGCGTGGGCAAGAACTACGCCGCCCATGCCGCGGAGTTCGGGATGGACGTGCCCGAGGAACCCTTGCTGTTCCTGAAGCCGTCCACTGCGGTGATCGGCCCGCTGGACCCGATCCCGCTCCTGCCGGTCAGCCATCGGGTCGACTACGAGGGTGAGCTCGCCGTGGTGATCGGCCGCCTGGCGCGGAACGTCCGCGCCGAGGACGCCTACCGCGTGATCCTGGGCTACACGTGCGCGAACGACGTGACCCTGCGGGATCTGCAGAAGACCGACGACCAGTGGGCGCGCGCGAAGGGCTTCGACGGGTCGTGCCCGCTCGGTCCGTGGATCGAAACCGAGCTCGATCCCAACGACGCCACCGTGCAGACGCGCCTGAACGGCGATGTCCGCCAGCACGCCTCCACCACCGACATGGTGTTCGGGGTCGCGACGCTGATCGAATACATCACGACCTTCATGACGCTGCTTCCTGGCGACGTCCTGCTCACGGGCACGCCCGAGGGCGTCGGCAAGCTCGACGACGGCGATGTCGTCGAGGTCGAGGTGGACGGCATCGGACCGCTGATCAATCCGGTGAGGGCATGACCGGCGAGGTGCGGTGCCGGTTCGCTCCCGCGCCCAGCGGCTCGCTCCACGTGGGGAACGTCCGGAGCGCGTTGTTCTCATGGCTGTTCGCCCGTCACCAGGGCGGCACCTTCATCCTTCGGGTCGAGGATACCGACGCGAGCCGCGTCACCGAGGAGGCGGTCCACGGCGTCCTCGAAGACCTGCGCTGGCTGGGCCTTGACTGGGACGAAGGCCCGGAAGTGGGAGGCGACCACGGTCCCTACCGGCAGTCCCAGCGGCTCGACATCTACCGCGAGAAGGCCGATGAGCTCCTCGCGAGCGGTGCCGCCTACCGCTGCTACTGCACGAAGGAGGAACTCGAGGCCCGGTCCGCCGCCGCGCGTGCGCGGAAGGAGGCACCGGGCTACGACGGCCATTGCCGCGATCTCGACGCGGCCCGGATCGCCGCCTACGAGGCCGAAGGCCGAGAATCCGTGGTGCGGTTCCGTATGCCCGACCACGAGTGGGTGGTGGACGACATCGTCAAGGGCGAGGTCCGGTTCGCTGCGGGACAGCTCCGCGACTTCGTGCTGATGCGTTCCGACGGATCGCCGGTGTTCCTCCTGGCGGTGGCCGTGGATGACCTGCTGATGGGCGTCACGCATGTCGTGCGCGGGGACGATCTGCTCGCCAGCGCGCCCAGGAACGCCGCGGTGATCGAAGCGCTCGGCGGCACGCCCCCTCGCTATGCGCACGTGCCGCAGGTCCTCGGCCCCGATCGTCAGCCCTTGTCGAAGCGGCACGGATCCACCAGCGTCGAATCCTTCCGCGAGCTCGGCTACCTGCCCGAGGCCATGGTCAACTACCTCTCGCTCCTGGGCTGGTCGGCCGGCGACGACCGGGAGATCCTCACCCGCGACGAGCTCGTCGAAGCGTTCGACCTGGAACGCGTCTCGTCCAATCCCGCCGCGTTCGACACCGAGAAGCTGACCTGGCTCAACAACCACCTGATCCAGGGCCTCGACGACGACGACCTCGCGGCGCGATGCCTCCACTTCCTCACCGAGGCGGGCCTCATGCCCGATCCGCCGATGCTCATGGCCGCCATGCCGCTGGTGAAGGAGCGGATGAGGACCCTTCGCGAGGCGCCGGAGCTGCTCGCCTTCCTGTTCACCGACGACATCACCTTGAACGAGAAGGCCCAGGGACTGGTCGCGAAGGCTCCCGAGGGCTACCTGTCCAAGGTGGCCGACGCGCTCGAGACGGTCGAACCGTGGGAGGCCGAGCCGATCCAGGCCGCCCTCGATGCCCTCGCCGAGGCCGAAGGATTGAGCCGCACCAAGGCCTTCCAGCCGGTGCGGGCGGCGGTCACCGGATCCAACGTGTCGCCGCCGCTGCCGGAGTCCCTGGCGCTGTTGGGTCGGCAGCGAACTACTACGCGCCTCCGTTCGGCGGTCACCGAGTAGCACCACTTCTCACGCCGATGCCATAGCCCGACCGGGTGCTGCCCGAATGGGTCATGAAGGCGATGTGCGGTGCCTCGGGGAGGACTAGCATCCGCCCCCGTGGGGGGTTCGCTTCGAGGCCGTTATTTCCGGTTGCTGGTCCTGTCGACCGGACTTTCCTCGCTGGGCGACGAACTGGCGCTGATCGCACTGGCGATCAAGGTCGCCGACCTCACGGATTCCG
>JBKPMF010000249.1:0-3527 GCA_046732015.1 Actinomycetota bacterium | reverse complement strand
TGCCCTTGCCGGCCATCGTCTTCATCGGCCCGGCCGAGACCGTGTTCACCCGGATCCGCTTCGGACCGAGGTCGCGGGCGAGGTAGCGCGTCACGGATTCCAGACCCGCCTTCGCCACGCCCATCCAGTCGTAGATCGGCCAGGCCACCTGCCCATCGAAGTCCAGGGACACGATCGCACCGCCCTGGGACTCCATCAACGGCAGCATCCCCGTGGCCAACGCCTTCAACGAGAACGCGCTCGTCTTGATCGCGGTCGCCACGCTGTCCCACTCCGTGTTGAGGAAGTTCCCGCCGAGCGCGTCCTGGGGCGCGAACGCGATCGCGTGCAGGAAGCCGTCGAGCCGGCCCCACCGGCCGCGCAGTTCCTCGCAGACGGCGGCGATCTGATCCGGTTCGTTGATGTCCATCTCGAGCACGTCGGGCGTGGAGGGCAGCCGCTTGGCTGTCTTCTGGGTGAGGCTCACCGTGCGTCCGAAGTTGGTGAGCACGATCTCGGCGCCCTGCTCCTGGGCGGCGCGGGCCGCCGCGAACGCGATCGACTGCGGCGTGAGCACGCCGGTGATGAGCAGTTTCTTGTCCTCGAGCAGCACGCGGATGCTCCTAGGGTTCCGGGCTCGCCGAACCTGAGGGGACAGGACCTGGCGAGGCGTCCTTGATCTTGTAGTTCACGTGACCTTGGTCGTCGGTCTGGGTGAGACTCAGCGTGAACGTCGTTCCAGATTCCTCGGTGACGGTGCACTCGAAGGTTCCGCCCGTCTCGACCTTGATCTCATCGGGGCAATCCACGGCCGTGATCGTGCTCGCTGTCTCCTGCGTCAGCTGTTCCTGCAGCATGGTCTCGAGGCCGTCGGAATCGAGCGACTTCGTGCAGGCGGCGGCTGCGACGGCGAGCGTCGCCACGGCGAGCAGACGAGTGGTCCGTGAGGCCATGGGGTGGAGGTCCTCCTCGAAGTCGTATGGCTGCGCGGGTCCTGGGGAGCCTATCGGCGGCCCGGGCGCAGGGCAAACAGACCGATAGGCTCACCCGGTGACGATGCGCGCCGTCAGCTTCGGCCAGCGACCGGACCTGGACGAACGTTGGGACGAGACCGTCGGCCCGGTCTGGCCCGAGTTCCTGCTGCCCGGCAGCACGGTCAACCAGCATTGGCACCATCTCTTCGACGATCATCCGGCGTTCCAGCTGTACCTGATCGACGAGACCTCCGACGAGGTCCTGGGCGTGGCCAACACCCTGCCGTTCGCGTGGGACGGCGACATCGAACATCTCCCGGGCGGGGTCGACGACGTCATCGTCCTGGCCGTCGCCCAGCACGCCGACGGGATCGAGCCCACCAGCCTGTCGGCGATGCAGGCGGTGGTGACTCCCGGGAACCGCGGCCGCGGCTTGGCGGGCGTGTTGCTGCACGAGTGCGCCGCCTTGCGGCTGAGGCTGGGTTCGCCGATCTCGTCGCACCGGTCCGGCCGAACTGCAAAGCCCGCTACCCGCTCACCCCCTTCGAGCGGTACTGCGCTTGGACCCGTGAGGACGGGCTCCCGTTCGACCCGTGGCTGCGCACCCATGTGCGGGCGGGCGCGAGTTTCGCGGTGCCGGCCCTGGCCTCGCAGCGGGTCGACGGCACGATCGCTGAGTGGGAGACCTGGACGGGCCTCACGTTCCCCGACAGCGGCGACTACGTCGTGGAGGGCGCCCTCATCCCGGTCTCGATCGACCGTGCCGCCGACCGGGGCACGATCGTTGAACCGAACTACTGGATGCGTCACCCGATCCGCTGAAGGGCCGACCACTGGTCCTCGGTGACGTAGGGCCACGTGTAGGTGCTGGCGCCGATCACGCCGCGGTCACGGACGGCGCGCGAGAAGGCCAGCGCCTCGGAGCCGCTCTCGTCGCGGGCGAGCCCGCCGATCACGTGGATCGGGACCTGGTCGCTCCCCACCCGATCGCGGATCTCATCGATGCACCCCATCACGTAATCGATGGTCTCGGCCGGCCCATGCGCGCGGAACGTGAAGTAGGTCATCGGCAGGATCGCGTCGTAGGTGAGCGCGAGCTCGTGCCACGGGAAGCCGGGCCAGTACGCGAGATCGTCGCGCAGCCGGAGCGGTGAGGGCACGATGGCGCCGAGCGGGTACCGGTCGCCGGCCTCATCGCGCAGCTCCGACGAGAGGCGCACCAGCCGTTCGGTCCGCCTCGCGGGGTCGTGCACCGCCTCGGCTTCGATGTCGAGCGCGAACCCGTCGAACCGGTCACCGCGCGGCGTGGTGTACGCCAGCACGTCGCGAACCCGCGCCCGGTCCTCCACCAGGTCGGTGAGATGCGGCAGATACCAGGCCACGACCCGCATCCCCTCGTCGTGCGCGGCATCGAGGAAGGCGGCGGTCGCCTCGGGGAACACGAACGCGGACGAGCGGGCGGCGTTGGACGACTGCAGGTACAGCGTGCGCACCCCGCGCGAGGACATGTCGGCCGCCGCGGCGGCGGGATCGGCCCACGCCGGTTCGTCGTAGATGTCGACCCACACCCCGAGGCCTTGGAACGGCGCCGTCGAGGGATCGGCGCGCACCAGCGGACGTGGCGCGGCGTCGCCGCTGCCGCGGGGCCATGCGAGCACGGCCAGCACGAGACCCGCCAGCACGAACACGGCCACCACGGCCACGAGCTTGGAGGGGAAGGAACGAACCGCCATGTCCCCCTCAGCGTAGCCACGGTTCGCGCGGACGCGTCCCGGCCCCGTACCATGCCCGGTCATGGACCTGGGCCTGAGCGACGCCGTCGCCATCGTCACCGCCTCTTCCAAAGGGCTCGGCCTGGGAACCGCGAAAGCGATGTCGGCGGAGGGAGCGAAGGTGGTCCTGTGCGCCCGCGACGAAGAACGCCTCCAGGCGGCGGCGGACGCCCTGCCGGGCGAGACGCTCGCGGTGGCTGCCGACGTCACCGACCCTGCTACGCCGGCGCGGTTGGTCGACGCTGCACTGGAGCGCTTCGGGGCGCTGCACGTCGTGGTCGCCAACGCCGGCGGTCCGCCCCAGGCACGAGCGCTCGAGACCGACGACGAGGGCATGCTGGCCGCGGTCAACGCGAACATGCTGACGTCGATCCGTCTGGTGGAAGCCGCGGTCCCCCATCTCCGGGCGGCGGGTTGGGGCCGCATCTGCCTGATCACCTCGAACGCCGTCAAGCAGCCCATCCCCACGCTCGCCTACTCGAACGCCTCGCGCGCCGGCCTGTGGGCGTGGGCCAAGACCGCCGCGCAGGACCTGATCGACGACGGCATCACGCTGAACCTCGCGTGCCCGGGTCTGCACGCCACCGACCGGGTCACCGAGCTCGGCCATACCGGCCGCCTGGGCGATCCTGACGAGTTCGGCAAGGTGGTGACCTTCCTCTGTTCGAAGCCTGCCGGCTTCGTCAGCGGGGCGGCGCTCCAGGTCGATGGCGCAGGGACCTTGGGCCTGTTGTGACCGCTCGCCCGCTACGGAAGGACCAGGAGTGAACGACACCGAACGTGCCCGCGAGCTCGCCGATCG
>JBKPMF010000248.1:0-6120 GCA_046732015.1 Actinomycetota bacterium | reverse complement strand
GTCCTCGTCGTGGAGCTCGGACACCGCCTGGGTCATCCGCAACGAGAACGCCTGATGCGTCTCACCCTCCGAAGGGAACAACGGCGCGCCGTACCGAACCCGCACGGGTGGCTTGCCCTTGCGTGGCCAGTTCTTGCCCTTCGGCATGGCCTGGTAGGCGCCGCGGATCCCGATCGGCACCGCGCCGATGCCGGCCTCGATGCACAGCCGGGCGGTGCCGTGCCGGAACCGCTGCATGTGGCCGTCGGGCGAGCGCGCACCCTCGGGGAACACCACGAGCGACCATCCGTCGTCGATCAACTCGCGCGCCTGGCTCACCGCCTTGCGCCCACCGCCCGCGCGGTCGATCGCGAACGCGCCGTACACCAAGGCGGTGAACGCCTGTCGCCACCACACATCGAAGAAGTAGTCGCGTGCGGCGCCCACCGCGGTCTTGGCCTGCCAGCGGTTGGGCAGCGAGGTCATGATCACCGTCGCGTCCAGATGGCTCGTGTGGTTGGAGAAGAAGATCACCGGGCCCGCCACGCCTTCGAGGTGTTCGAGGCCGTAGACCCGCAGGCCCACCTGGCTCCGCAAGAGAGGTCCCATCGCGCTCTGCAGGATCAGCTGTCGCGCCGCCGTACCGGCCTCGGTTCGTGCCCACGCGGTCGGGAAGGTCGAGTCTTCCTTCTCGCGCGCGAACGGTTCGGCCGAGCGGGGTACCAGCGGACGACGGCCCCAGCGGAAGCCTTCCGCCATGGTCTTGAGCTCTTCGCGCATGCCTGGCATCGCGTCTCCTACCGCACGTCCGCGATCATCACGGGCGGCGCATGGAAGTAGGTCATCGTCGGCGACGAGCCCACGGTGTCCTTCGCCATCTCGATCGCGTCGCGCATCGAGTCCGCGCGCCGGTAGCCCAGCCGCGCCACGCTCGAGGGGTTCCCGCCCACGAAGATCACGTCGCCGGCGTGGTCGCGACCGTGCGCGCCCCAGTACCACATATAGAACGGGTGCACGCCGTGGTAGGCGTGACTGGTCCGATACAGGTGGCGGTACCAAGGATCGGTGGCGTACCGCTCTTCGAAGGTCGCCTCGATCTCCTTCGGGTCGGTGGTCTCGCGCAGCACCTCTTCGAAGAAGTCGATGTAGCTGGGGTGGTGGATCTGGTTGAACTCCCACGGCACCGGGTGGTGCAGGATCACCACGCCACCCTCGCGAACGAGCGGCTTGTTCCGGTACATGTTGAACAGGTATCCCAGCCCCAGGCAGTGCACGAGGATCGGGTTGAGGATCGAGTTCACGTTGTAGGGGCCGAGGTAGGGCAGGCCCAGGATCAACACGTCGGCCTGGCCGTTCACCTCGACCAGCTGCTGGCGATGCAGGTTCGTCATCGTGCGCTCGTGGACGGCCTCGACCTCGCCGGCGTTGACGCCGGTCAGCTTGTAGGGCGCCTCGATCCGTTGGAAGAACTCCCGGCGGATGCGCGGCGGCGCGAGGTCGTTCGCCTTCTTCGCCGCCATCATCAGGCCCTGGTCGGACGCGCTCCACTCCCACTCACGCTTGTTAAGGAAGCCGAGGTTCGACGGGAACGTCTCGGAGTTCAGCGTGGTCTCGATCTGGAACACCTTCACCCCGCTGTCGCGGAGCACGCGGCCCATCCGGTTCACCGAGTCGTTGATCGCGCTGTGGCCCTCGCGCGGATCCATGTACGACTTCGATTGCAGCATCGTGTTCACGTTGTGGTGGTGCTTCAGGCTTCGGTAGCCGGCCAGACCCACCGCGACGGATTTATGCCCGCCGTCCATGGCGACCAGGTTGATGTTGACGTAGACGATCAGGTCGGACTCCGCCGCCCGCTTGGAGATCTCGACCAGTTCCCCGTGGTCGGTCGTGCCGATCTCGAGCAGGGCCTGCGGGTCCTCGGCGTCGAAGTTATACAGCTGGTCGGGCCAGAACGAGCGGAACACCCGTTCCCCCACCGCGCGGCGGATCTCCGCGCTGGTCATCCGACGGTGCAGCGCCGTGGCGATGATCAGCTCGAGGTCTTCCACGCCCTTGCGGGCGGCGAGTTCGATCACGGGCTCCAGGATCCGTTGCCGCACGTCGGGCGTGCGCATCGGCGGCAGCGGGATCGAGATGTCGTCGATCGCGATCGTGAGCTTCATTCCCGGGAACAGCAGCTCGCTGAGCGGCTTCGAATCGCCCAGCGGATGCATCAGCGCGTGCTGCACCGCGGCGCCCACGTCGCGGATCCCCGGCAGCGCGTCCGGCGGGTACACCACGCGTGTCCCCAGCGGGAACTTCTGCATCCGGAAGCCCTCGCCCTCGTGCACCAACAGCGGGGGCGTCCGCTCGTCCACCTCCAACACGAATCCTGGTCGTGGCATCGTCAGTCGTCTCGCTCTCTTTTGTGTTTAGTCCTGCGGCGCGAACGCCACTTTGAACGTCCCCAGCCGGCCGGCCGACATCGCGTGGTCGATCGCCTCGCGCCATCGGTCGAGCGGGTAGGTCGCGCCCACCAGCTGGTCCAGCACCGGCCCAATCTGCGACGCGATCTCCAATGCGAGCGCGAACGAATGACGGCGCCCGTCGCCCACGGTCTCCATGCCGCTGGTGTACGCGCCCACCAGCTCCAACTCGCGGAACCACAGCGGCGTCAGGTCGGCGCCCGGTCCGGGGATCCCGCTCACCACCACGCGCCCGCCAGCCTTGGTCGTGCGCAAGGCCATGTCGAGCGCGCTCTTGGACCCCGTGCATTCGAAGACCACGTCGGCGCCTCCCAGCAGGAAGTCCTGCCCCCGCTCGGGCGTGAGCTTCACCGCCGACTCCGTGCGACGCACCGCCTTCAGGGCGTGCTCGGGCCGAACCACCTCGTCGGCACCGGCCATCTGCGCAGCCCCCCGCTGGCGGGTGTGCTTGGCCGCCGAGATCACCCGGCCCGGGTTGGCGAACCGACGCAGCGCGATCAACGTGAGGATGCCCACCGTGCCAGCCCCGATCACCATCACGTCGGCCCCATCAGGGACGTTCGCGCGGAACACCGAATGGATCGCGCACGCCAGTGGCTCGACGAGCACCGCGGCACGGTCGTCCATCTCCGAGGGCACCGCCCAGATCTGCGAACGATGGACCAGCATCATCCGGCTCCAGCCGCCGCCGGTGTCGGCGCAGTATCCGGTCTGCAGGCCCGGCTTCAGATCCCCCACCGTCACGCGGTCACACCGGCCGTAGTCGCCGGCCTCACAGTTGGGACACAGGTCGGGGAGCCCCCGCGCCGCGCATCCCAGCACGCTCGAGATCACGACCCGTTGCCCGGCCTTGTGCTCGCCGCAGTCGTCGAGCAGCTCGCCCACAACCTCATGACCGGGCACGAACGGCAACGACACCAGCGGCGAGAAGTAGAACGACGAGTGCCCCGCGATCGTGGACAGGTCGCTGCCACAGATGCCCGACAGGAGCGGTTTCATCCGTGCCCATCCGTCGCGGGACACCTCAGGGTCGGAGCGGTTCACCAGCCGCAGCGGCGCGAGCGGACCGGCGATCAGGCCGGGCGCGCGGGAACCCACCGCGCGCGCGGTCATCACGCGGGAGACGGACCGGAAGTACTCGAGCGACTGCGCCATCTACGCGCTCACCCCCGCACCGCCGGCTTCGGGAAGCGCACCCGCGGCATCCCCTTGGTCATGCCCCACTCCTCGATCGGCCAGCGTCGACGCCGGGCGTGCCGGTACAACGCCGCATCGGGTGCCACGGCGACCGGGTTGCCTACCGCGCGCAGCAAGGGTAGGTCCGAATACGAATCCGCATAGGCGTACGAGTACTTCAGGTCGATCCCTTCGAGCAGCGCGTACCGCTTGAGCCAGGCGCTGCGCGCTTCACCTACCAGTGGTGGCTGCGACATGAACCCGGTGTAGCGCCCGTCGCGCACCTCCAGCTCGGCCCCGATCAACACGTCGAACAGCGGCGCCAGCGGGCGGATGAACGGCTCCGCCGCCGCGGTGATCAACACCGTGCGTTGGCCGGCGGCCCGGTGGTCACGGATGCGCCGGATCGCCGCAGAGCTGGCCTTCTGCAGCATGAACTCACCGACGTGGCTCGCTACCAGGCGGTCGATCCCTTCGACGCTGGCGCCCTCGTAGCGCCGGAAGAAGGTGCGCAGGAAGTCCCCGCGGTCCCGGCGGTCGATCTGCAGGTACCGCGGCACCTTCCCGAACACGCTCGCGAGTTCCGCGGGCCACTCCTCCGACGGCAGGTCGGCCATCCGCGTCCACACGTAGGACTCGACGACGTTCGACGTGATGATCGTGCCTTCCATGTCGAACACCGCGAGCACCGGTTCCTTGCGCTCCCGCAGCTTCACCGTGGGCCGTTCGCGGTCGCGCTTGCTCAGCTCGCGCAGGCTCTGCGTCACCGCCGGGGAGTGCACGTCCTTCAGGTAGTACTTCCAGTCGACCATCGCGGCATCGAACGGGAACATCGCCTTGTCCTCGTCGCTCAAGGACTCGAACAACGCGAACGTGCGGTCGTCGGTGTAGACCACCTCGGTCTCGGTGTACATGCCGTACAGGTCGCTGTAGCGCTTCACGAAGTCGACGCGTGCCTTGTCCCGGTCGACGCGGCGCACGGAGTTCCGCATCGCCTTCGACTTGGGCATGTGGGTCACCACCTGCTCGGCGATGTCGGTGAATCGCTCAGCGCGCCGCAACATCCGTTCGACCGTGAGGTTGCCCGGGAAGTCCCAGTCGGGAACCTTGTGCTCCCCACGGCCCCGTTCGGGCAGCGGGTGCTCCTCGAAGTAGCCGCGGACCCATTCGTACAGCTCGAAGAACCGCAAGGGGTTCCGCGAACCCGAGCTCACGTTGTAATGCGCCGCCTCGCCGGCGGGCGGCGGGTTGGCGGCAACCGCCAGGATCGCGTTCACCACGAAGTCGACCGGGATGATGTCGATGATGCCCTCGGGGATCCCCGGGAACTCCGGGATCTGGCCCAGCCCGTACGCGCGGATGATCGGGTCGGCCATCTTGAACCCGTCGATCCACCCGGGGAACGGATGGGTGTAGGCGGACTCGATGATCGAGGGCCGCACGATGCTGAGCGGGAGGTTCGCCTCGGCGGCGAGTTCCTCGACCGCCCGCTCGCCCATGGCCTTGGTGAACGTGTAAACGTCGGGCCACCCCAGCGAACGGGCGCGGGCACGCCCGTACTCCACCAGGCGCTTCGTGACCCACTTCTGTCGGCGTTCTTCGGCGTCGGTCGCCACGGTCGAGGGACCCGCACGCTCGTGCTCCTTCCGCGCCGCCGCGAGGAACGCGTTCAGCATCTCGGGCTTGCGGGACTGCGCCTCCACGTCGTGGCGGGCCTCCATCGCGAGCTCAAGTTCCAATCGGTAGTCCACCCGATGGTCGAGCGGACCTTCCGGGATCACGCCCTTCTGGACCCCGGCGACGTAGGCCGTGGAGACGTGGACGAGCGCCGGTGTGGAACCACCGGCGATCACGCCGCCGTAGAGGTTCATCGCTCCCTGCAGGTTCGTGGTGAAACCTTCATCGATCGGCGGGTCGAACGCGACCGTGGCCGCGGAGTGGCAGGCGATGTCGATGCCGCCGGGGATCTCCGGCACGCCACGTCCGAAGTCCGCATCGATCACGTCCACACGTTCGTCAAGTACCTTGACCAACTGCTCCTGGCCCACACGTTCGCGCAGCGTGTCGAACGCCGGCTTGCGCAGCAGGTACTCGACCCGCTCTCGGCTGGTGGCGCCGGTCTGCGAACGCACCAACAGGATCACGCGCGTTGCGTGGCAGTCGGCCATCAGCCGTTAGAACACGACCTGCGCCAGGAATCCGGTTACGCCCGTCAGCAGGATCGTCTTGCCGGACAGCGCCTCCACGATCGAGGCGTCGCTGGCTCGGGCCTTCGCCCCGTTCTCTACCATGCGGCAGATTATGCCCTCTCTACCACTTGGTAGACAAGTCGAGAGCGCGGTCCCTCCCTACGTGCCGCCCCAGGCCTCCTACGGCCGCCTCAAGGAAACGTGGTCCACGACCCGATACCCCTTTCCAGGTAGTGCACCTGCTCTGGGTTGCCCGGCAGGCGGCGCGATGAGGGGACGAAGACATGGATCGTCGGATCGGAGTGGGG
>JBKPMF010000247.1:0-24749 GCA_046732015.1 Actinomycetota bacterium | reverse complement strand
GCAGATGCCCCAGCGAGCCCGCCACCACCTGGTCGAGATGCAGCGCACCCTGGCTCCCACCGAACACCGCGACGGTCGTGCGCCCGGCTTCGAGGTCGAACGTGGCCCGGGCTTCCACGGCGAGTTCCGCCCTGCGCTCGCGCACACGCGCGATCTGCTCACGCACGGGGTTGCCGGTCATCACGGTGCGGACCTTGGCCCCGAACGCCGCCCGAGACGATCCGAACGAGACCCCCACCGCCGAGGCGAACCTCGCCAGCATCCGGTTCGACAGGCTCGGGATGGCGTTCTGTTCGTGCAGCGCGATCGGGCGGTGCGACCATCGCGCGGCCATCACCGCGGGCGCGCTGACGTATCCACCCACGCCCACCACCACGTCGGCCGGGCGCACGAGCGGCATGCACGAGCGAACGGACCCAGCGGCCACGAAGGGTGCCTTCGCCGTGGCGACGGAGACCTCCCGCTTCATCGGCGCCGCGGCCACCGCGTGGAACCGGTAGCCGGCGGCGGGAACCAGGGTCGCCTCCTGCCCCTGCGGTGAGCCGATGAACGACACGGAGTCCCCGGAGGCCGCGAGCCGGTCGGCGAGCGCCACCGCGGGAAAGACATGCCCGGCGGTCCCTCCCCCGGCGATCACCACGTTCATGGCGCGCCCTTCACGCGTCCGGCTCGTTGGCGGGTACCAGCACGCGAGCTCGTACGCGCCTTCCGCTTGGGGGCGGAGCGCTTCTTCTTCGTACTCGCGCCGGAGCGCTTCTTCTTCGTACTCGCGCCGGAGCGCGTCTTCTCCGTGCGCGCGCCGGAGCGCGTCTTCTCCGTGCGCGCGCCGGAGCGCGCGACGCTCGCGAGGACGCCGATGCCGGCCAAGGTCACGACGAGGGCCGTTCCGCCGAACGACACGAGTGGCAGC
Organism: Actinomycetota bacterium; assembly: GCA_046732015.1. Taxonomy (GTDB): domain Bacteria; phylum Actinomycetota; class UBA4738; order UBA4738; family HRBIN12; genus JAOUEA01. The sequence goes on along the minus strand of JBKPMF010000247.1, from coordinate 23,839 downwards.
GGCACGCCCGTGATGGGCAGGACCCCCGTGACGGCGCCCAGGTTCACGATCGTCTGCAAGCCGATCCACGCCGTGACTCCGGCGGCGAGGAAGCGCCCGAACGTGTCGGGGGCGCGCACCGCGATGCGGATGCCGGCGAACAGCAGCAGCCCGAACATCACCAGGACGAAGAACGCCCCGAGGAGTCCCAGCTCCTCGCCGATGATCGCGAAGATGAAGTCGGAATGGGCGTTGGGCAGGTAGTCCCACTTCTGGCGGCTGGCACCCAGGCCCACGCCCGTCCAGCCGCCCGACCCAAGCGCGATGAGGCCCTGGATCAGTTGGAACCCGGAACCCTTGGGGTCGTTCCACGGGTTCAGGAAGGAATCCACGAAGCGCGTTCGGCGGTAAGCCTCGCCGAACACCAGGTAGCCCACGACCAACATGCTGCCGAAGCCGGTCCAGGCGAGATAGCGCATCCGCACGCCCGCGACGAACATCAACGCGAACACCGAGCCGCAGATCACGATCGTCGTGCCCAGGTCGCGCTGCATGATGACCAGCAACGCGAAGAAGCCGAGCACCGGCGCGAGCGGCATGACCAGATGCTTGAGGTCGTCCATCTTGCGCCACTTGTTGGCGAGCACCGTGGCCGCGAAGGCCACCAGCCCCAGCTTCAGGAACTCCGCGGGCTGGATCGTGATCGGACCCAGGTCGATCCAGCGTGATGCGCCGTACAGCGCGGTCCCCTGGGAAGGATGTAGGGCGATCAGCATCAGCGGCAGGATCGCGATCAGCATCGGCACGCACAGCTTCTGCCACGCCGTGTAGGGCAGGCGCCACGCCACCGCCATCGCGATCAGCCCGGCCACCGCGTAGAAGACCTGCCGGTTGAAGTACCAGAAGCTGGTCCCGTAGCCCTCCACGGCCGAGATCGAACCGGCGCTCAGGATCATGATCAGTCCGAGCACGGTGAGCACCGCGGTCGGGATCAGCAACATGATGATGCTGGTCCTGCGCGCCTTCGCTTCGGCGGCCTTCGTGGCCTCCGGATCGGGTGCCCGGATCAGCTCGAGATGCGCCGCCGAACCTCTCGTCGTCCGGCTCGTCGTGGCGCGCTTGCGTTGCGCCCGCTTGGCGGGAGCGCGCTTGACCGGAGCGCGTTTCGCCGGCGCCCGCTTGGCCCTGGCGGCCTCACGCTCCCCCACGGGCGGCCACCTCCTGTAGCGAGCGCGCCGCGGCCGCGAACCGGTCGCCGCGCTCGGCGTAGCCGGTGAACTGATCCCAGCTGGCACAGGCCGGCGCGAGGAGCACGGGACCTCCATGGGTTCGAGCGAGGTCGAAGGCTCTGGTCGTCGCGGCTTCGATCGAGTCGGCCCCCGACGCCGGGACGATGCCCTCGAAGAGCGCGAGCAGCTCGGGGGCGGCCTCGCCGATCGCGACGACCGCCGACAGGTGGGGGGCCGCCTCGGCGAGCGGTGAGAGGTCCACGCCTTTCGCGCGGCCGCCCGCGATCAGCACCGCGTGCTGGACCCGTTCGATCGCGGCCATCGCGGCGTGGACGTTCGTGGCCTTGGAGTTGTCGATGAACGGCACATCGTCGACGGTGGCGACCACCTCGCCCCGGTGCGCCTGCGGCCGGAAGGACGCGAGCCCGGCGCGCACCGCGTCGGCATCGACCCCGAACGACAGTGCCGCCGCAACGGCGGCCGCGGCATCGGCTGCGAAGCCCGCTCGGTCCGCGTCGACCCGGCCCACCGAGCCTTCGGATCCGACGACCCTGGACACGACGTCACCGTCGACGATGCCGACCTCACCGTCGCCGGGATCACCGACGGTGGTCCATACGACCGGGCACGGCGCCGCCGACGAGATCGCGGCCGCGCGCGGATCGTCGAGGGAACCGACGTGGACGTCCTCCGCTCCCTGGTTCGCGTAGATCGACGCCTTCGATGCCGCGTAGGCCTCGAACGAACCGTGCCAGTCCAGGTGATCGGGTGCCAGGTTCAAGAGCACGCTCACCTTCGGATGCAGCGACGTCTGCAGCCGGAGCTGGAACGACGAACACTCGACCACGAGCGCGTCGTGCTGCTCGAGCGCCGCGAGCGGGAAGGCGTGGCCGATGTTGCCGCACGCCACGGCGTCCATACCGGCGGCGCGGAGGCACGAGGCGACCATGCCCGTCACCGTCGTCTTGCCGTTCGTGCCGGTGACGGCGATGTAGGGCACGTCGCACAGCCTGGCGCCCAGTTCCATCTCGCCCCAGACGGGGATGCCGCGATCACGCGCCCACTCGAGCACCGGCGCGTGCTCGGGGATGCCCGGACCCGTGACGACGAGCGTGGCACCTTCCAGGTGCGCGGGTTCGTGGCCTCCGGCCAGCACCTGGATCCCCATGGCGCGCAGCTGGCCCCGGTTCGCGATCTCCTCCGCCGGGCGTGACTCGGTGACGCGGACATCGGCGCCCTGGCGCTGCAGCGCCGTGGCGGCCGCCAGCCCCGCCACCCCGGCCCCGACCACCAGCACGCGCACGCCGTCGAAGCGCTCGCTCAATCGAGACCCCCACGCGCGATGAAGTCGGCGTAGTAGAGGCCGAGTCCCACGGCGACGCACAGCCCCGCGATGATCCAGAACCGAACGATCACCGTGAACTCGGGCCAACCCGCCAGCTCGAAGTGGTGGTGGATCGGCGACATCCGGAAGATCCGCCGGTGGAACCCGCGGAAGGAGATCACCTGCAGGATCACCGACATCGTTTCGATCACGAACAGACCGCCGAGGATGACCAACAGCAACTGCGTGTTCGTGGTGATCGCGAGCGCTCCGAGCAGCCCACCGATCGCCAGGGAGCCCGTATCGCCCATGAAGATGCGCGCAGGGGCCGCGTTCCACCACAGGAACCCGGCTACCGCGCCCATCATCCCCGCGGCGACCACCGCGGTATCCAGCATGGCCCGGGCATTCACCGCGTAGCAGCCGAGATCGGACACCCCCACACCGCCGCACGGATGCCGGAACTGCCAGAAGGCGATGAAGACATAGGCCGAGAGCACGAGCGTCGTCGAGCCCGCCGCCAGCCCGTCGAGACCGTCGGTGAGGTTCACGGCGTGCGAGGACGCCGTCAGCATCAGGAAGCACCAGAGTAGGAAGAAGACCCCGAGGTGCACGCCGGTGTCGCGAACGAACGACAGGTTCGTCGTGGTGCCGCTCGAATCGGCGTAGTGCGCGACGATCACCCCGAACAACACCGACACGATCGCGGTGCCCAGGAACTTCTGCGACTTCGACAAGCCGAGCGACCGGCGGCGGCGCACCTTCGTGAAGTCGTCGGCGAACCCCACCAGCCCGAACCCGGCGGCGGCGAACACCAGGGCGAGCCCGCTCGCGGTCGGCCGTCCCGACGTGAACCGGGTGGCGGCGTAGCTGACCGCCAGGGCGATCAACATCACGATGCCGCCCATCGTGGGCGTGCCCATCTTCTCGAAGTGGGTGTGCGGACCGTCCTCACGGATGCGCTGACCCCATCCCCAGACGCGGAAGGCCCTGATCGCGATGGGCGTGCCCAGCAACGTGACGGCGAGACCGACGGCGGCGGCCACGAGGATCGATTTCACCGGAGCGCCTCCGCCAGGGCTTCCAGACCCGCGACGCGGGAGGCCTTGAACAGCACGACGTCACCGGGCCGCGCGTGCTCGCGGATGTCGGCGAGCGCCTCGGCGGGATCGTCGTAGGCGGCCGCCTGGCCGGGCTCCACCCCTTCGCGGATCCCCGCCGTCACGATGGCCGACGCGGCCCCACCCACGGTGATCAAACGGTCGACGCGGAGCCGGGCCGCGAGTTCGCCCACGTGCTCGTGGGCCTCGTCGGTGATCGGACCGAGTTCGGCCATGGTGCCGAGGACGGCGATCAGGTGCCCGTCGCCGGCCATCCACCGTGCCGTCTTGAGCGCGGCGGTCACCGATTCGGGGTTGGCGTTGTAGGCGTCGTTCACGACGCGGATCCCTTCGGCGGTGGTGAAGGTCTCCATGCGCCAGTGCGACACGCGGGCGTCCGCCAGGGCGATCGCCGCATCCGGCAACGACACGCCCACCTGCAGGCCGACCGTCGCGGCCGCGAGCGCGTTCGAGACCATGTGGGCGCCCGCCACCGCGAGCCGGACCGCGGCCCGGTCCTGGCCATGGACGAGGGTGAACGAGGCGAGGCCGCCCGGATCCAGGGTGACGTCCTCGGCACGCACGTCGGCGTTCGGGGTCGTGCCGAAGGTCACCACGCGGCCCGGGGACCGTCCGGCGAAGCCGGCCACCACCGGATCGTCGGCGTTGAGCACCGCGATGCCGTCGGCCCCGATCGCATCGACCGGCTCGGCGGAGGCCTCCACGATCGCCTCCCACGACCCGAAGATCTCCAGGTGGGCCACCCCGACGTTCGTGACCACGACGATGTCGGGGCGCGCGATCTCGCACAGCAACGTGACGTCGCCTTTGCGCCGCGCGCCCATCTCCGCGACCACGATCTCGGCGTCGGGCGCTGCCCCGAGCAGCGTCACCGGCAGGCCCACTTCGTTGTTGAACGACTCCGGACTGGCGTGCGTCCGCAACCGCCTCGCGCACACCGCCGCCGCCATGTCCTTGGTCGAGGTCTTGCCGTTGGCCCCCGTGATGCCAACGACCCGGGCCGACATCGTGTGACGTTCGTCGGCCGCGAGCTGCAGGAACGCATCCCCCGGCGAGCGCACGAACACCGCCGGTCCGGGCGCGGAGAGCCCGTCGCGGAGCAACGCCCCCGCCGCTCCGTTCTCGAACGCCTCCGGCACGAACAGACCGCCGTCCGTGTGCTCGCCTGGCAGCGCCACGAACAGCGCGCCCGGCCCTGCGGCGCGTGAGTCGGTCACCACGGAGCTGACCTCGACGTCGGCTCCCGCGTGCAGACCGTCGACCGCGCGCGCGACCTGGGACATCCGGCGGGGCTTCACGCGTCCTCCCGGATCGCCATGAGCTCCTCGCGCGCGACCTCGCGATCGTCGAAATGGATCGTCTCGCCGGCCAGCTCCTGGTAGTCCTCGTGGCCCTTGCCGGCGATCACCACGGTGTCGCCCTCGCCCGCTTCGCGGACCGCGGCTCGGATCGCCGCACGGCGGTCGAGCTCCACCCGGAACTCGCCCCCACCCAGGACCGCTCCCGGCTCGATCTCGGCGATGATCGTGCGGGGGTCTTCGCTCCGGGGGTTGTCGCTGGTGAGGATCGTCAGATCCGCGTTGGCGGTGGCTGCCTGCCCCATCAGGGGACGCTTGGCGCGGTCGCGGTCACCCCCGCAACCGAACACGACGATGAGCCTGCCCATGGTCAACGGGCGCGCCGCCTGCAGCACGTGCAGGATGCTATCCGGCGTGTGTGCGTAGTCCACTACCACCAGGGATCGCTGTCCGGCGTCCACCACCTCGACCCGTCCGGGCACCTCCGAGACCGTCTCCACGCCTGCGGCGGCCACCGCGTCGGGGATGTTCGCCGCGCGTGCGAGCGACATCGCCGCCAGCACGTTCGACACATTGAACCGTCCACGCAGATCGGACCGGATCGTGAGGTCGCCGAGCCGGAACCCGAGGCCCTCGCGGGTGACCACCACGTCGGTGGCGCGCAGGTCGGCGTCGCGATCGATCGCGAACGTCGCCAGCGGGATCGCTGGCTGCTCGAGGAGGCGACGCCCCCACGGGTCGTCGGCATTCACCACCCCCCGCGCCGCATGCTCCGGCGTGAACACCGAGGCCTTCGCCGCGAAGTAGGCCGCCATCGAGGGGTGGTAGTCGAGGTGATCCTGCGACAGGTTCGTGAAGGCGACGGCGTCGAACCGCACGCCCCCCACCCGGTCCTGGTCCAGGGCGTGCGAGGACACCTCCATGGCCACCACCTCGACGCCGGCGTCGCGCATCCTCGCCAGGAGCCGGTGCAGGTCCGGGGCCTCCGGTGTGGTGCGCACGAGCGGCACCGGTTGCCCGTCGGCGCGTGCGCCGGTGGTGCCGATCACGCCCGCCCGGAACCCGGCCGCCCGCACGATCCCCTCCACCAGATAGGTCGTCGTCGTCTTGCCGTTCGTGCCGGTGACCCCCAGCATCATCATGGCCGAGGCGGGATCGCCGAACGCGCGGGCCGAGACCGGACCCATCGCCCGGCGGACCGAGGGAACCTTCGCCTGTGCCACATCGAGGTCGAGCCACCGCTCGACGACCAGGGCGGCGGCACCGGCCTCGATCGCCGCCGCGGCGAAATCGTGGCCGTCGACCGTCGCCCCGGGGACGCAGAAGAAGAGCGTCCCCGGCGTCACCTCGCGGGAGTCGAACGCCACGTCGCCGACGACGGCGTCGCCTCGAACCTCGGCCTCGGGAACGGCTCCGAGGACGTCAGCGAACAAGCGTTGGGGGAAGGACGGTGACACCGGTTCGTAGCGTACCCGTGCCCTCGGCCCTAGCCGTGCAACGATTCATGGAAGTTCTTGGGCGTGCGGCGGCAGGGCCACCGGAGGCGAGGCCGGGATCGACAGCCGCTGGATCGCATACCGGGCGATCTCCTGGAACAGGGGTGCGGCGGCCAGCCCGCCGTAAACGGTCCTGGGTTCATCGATCGACACGGCGATCACCACCCTCGGGTCTGATGCCGGCAGGAACCCCACGAACGAGGCCATGTACCGCTGGACGTAGTGCCCGCTGGCGTCGAGCTTGCGTGAGGTCCCGGTCTTGCCGGCCACCTGATAGCCCGGGATCTGGGCTTCGGCGCCGGTCCCGTCCTCGACCACGTACGCGAGCATCCGGGTCAGCAGATCGGCGGTGGTGGGGCTCACGACGCGCCGGGTGCGCTGTTCCGGCGCATCGCTGAACGTGCCGTCCGGACCTTCGAAGCCACGCACCAGCCGCGGCTGGACCCAGCGGCCGCCGTTGGCGATCGTGGCGTAGACGTCGGCCATCTGCATCGGCGTCACGGAGATGCCTTGGCCGTAGGAGACCGTGGCGCGGATCACCTCGTCCCACTGCGATGCCGGCAGCAGCACGCCTGATGCCTCGCCGGGGAACCCGATCCCGGTCGGCTGTCCGTACCCGAATCGCTGCATGTAGGCGCCGAGCTGATCGTTGCCGACCTCGTTGGCGACGAGGGCCGCGCCGATGTTGCTGGACTCGGCGATGATGTCGCCCAACGTCATCGTCTCGACGGGGTGCACGTGCGAGTCGTAGATCGTGAACGGTCCCACTTGCATCGATGACGGCACCTGGAATCGCTGGTCGAGACCCACCGAGCCGGTCTCCAGCGCAGCGGCAGCGGTGATGATCTTGTTGACCGACCCGGGCTCGAAGGAATCGGTGACGGCGCGGTTGCGCATCGCGTCCTGCGAGGCCCCCGAGAAGTCGTTCGGGTCGAACCACGGGTAGGTCGCCATGGCGTAGACGTCGCCGGTGTGCGGATCCATCACGACCACCGTGCCGCCGAGGGCCCCGTTGGCGTGCACCGCCCGTTCGAGAGCGGTCTGGGCCATGAACTGCATCTGGCGGTCGATCGTGGTCACCACGGTGGTCCCCGGCACGGGTTCGGTCAGCGTGTCGAGCCCGCTGGAGATCGGCAGCCCGTCGGCCGACAGCTCGGCGGTCCGCTCCCCCGGCGTGCCCGAGAGCAGGGTCTGGTACTGGGTCTCGAGCCCGGAGATGCCCTTGCCGTCCACGTCGACGAGCCCCAGTACCTGCGGCGCCAGCGAGCCTGCCGGGTAGTACCGCTGAGGCACCTCGAGGAACCCGACCCCCGGGAGCTGTTGCGCCTCGAGTTCGTCGGCGACGGCCAGGTCGACCTGGCGTTGGAGATAGACGAAGGTGCCGTCGGACTCGAGCGCCTGCACGACGTCCTTTTGCTTGAGGGACAGGATGTCCGCGATCGTGGCGGCCTCCCCCTCAGGGTCCTCCACCAGTGTCGGGTTGACGTAGATGTCTTTGGCCGCCCGTGTGAGGGCCAACGGCATGCCGAACCGGTCGAGGATCTCGCCGCGATGTGCGGGCAGGGCCACCGTGCGGACCCGCTGCTGTAACCCCATCTCGGCGAACTGGCCGTTGTCGCCTACCTGGAGGAACGCCAGACGCACGACGATCGCTCCGAGGGCCACCAGCATCACGGCCAGCATCGCCACCAGGCGGTGGACCGGAGGGTTCTTCGGACCCCGAGCCGTCATCCGGCGTCCCCGACGCGCGGCCCGACCACCTGGAGCGGCACGACCGCATCGGAGTCGGGGAGCACCATCCCGTGGGCGCTCGCCCACCGGGAGATGCGGGACGGCGAGGACTGGTGTGCCACCTGCACCTCGAGCGCCGCCCCCGACTCCGCGGCGGCGCGCTGGCGTTGTTCGACGGCTTCGAGCCGGTAGGTGGTGTTGACCACGAGGGCGTTCAAGGCCACGACACCGAGGACCAGACCGGCCACCAAGATCGCGGAGAACAGCCAGAAGGCGGGGTGGGACCCGCGACGCGCCCGAACCCGGGGAGGGGGGGAGGGGGTGGGGCGCGTCGCGGGTGTGCGCGCGGGAGGCGCGACACGTGACGGGGTGGGTGAGCGACGAGGCTCGCGCGTGGCGGGAAGCTGACGGGCGGGCTGGCTCACGCCGCCACCTCCACGCGCTCGGCGGCGCGAAGCATGGCACTGCGCGAGCGCAGGTTGGCCGCCACCTCGTCCTCGGAGGCCCGCAGCGGCTTCTTCGTGAGGATCAGGACCTGTTGGTGCTCACGGAAGCATCGCTTGACGATGCGGTCCTCCAAGGAGTGGTAGGCGATCACGACCACGCGGCCACCGGGAGCGAGGAGTTCGACCGCTCGAGGCAGGGAAGCGGCGAGCTCATCAAGCTCCCGGTTGACCGCGATACGGAGCGCTTGGAAGGTGCGACGCGCGGGGTGGGGGCCCCCCGGCCGCTTCCCGAGCGCACCCGCGATGACGCCGGCGAGTTGATCGGTCGTCGTGATCGGCCGCTTCCGCACGATGGCGCGGGCGATCCGACGGGAGCGATGCTCGCCGCCGTACTCATAGATCAGGTCGGCGAGCTCCGGCTCGGAGAGCTCGTTGACCAGGTCGGCTGCGGAGGGGCCGTCCCCACCCATCCGCATGTCCAAGGGCCCGTCCTTGCGATAGCCGAACCCGCGCTCGGCGGTGTCCAGTTGCATCGAGCTGACCCCGAGGTCGAACAGGATCCCGTCGACCGCGCCGTCGGTGAGCTCTCGGTCGACGCCGGAGAAGGTCGTCTCCACGGCGCGGAAGCGTGATCCGTACGGCGCCAGCCGCTCCGTCGCTATGGCGATGGCGCTCGGGTCCCGATCGATGCCGATGACGCGCTCCACGCCGGATTCCAGCAACGCACGCGCATGCCCGCCGGCCCCCAGCGTCATGTCGACCACGGTGCCCCGGTCCCGCAGGAACCCGGTCACCTCGGCCACCATGACCGGGACGTGCGGTGCGTCCTCGTTCGGAGGGAGCGCATCCACCACCTCAGCCGATGTGTCCCGCGAGGATGCCCAGGCCGATCGAGGCGAGCAGGGTGAGCGCGGTCATGCCGATGAGCGAGAGGCTCTGTCGAACCTCCGTGCCGAGCTTGGGGCCGAGCGGTGCTGCCACGTCGTTACCTCCTGGGGTCGAGCGCACCGGTCTGGTACGCATCCGCGTATCCGGCGGCGTAGGCGTCGTAGATCTCCCGGTCCCAGATCTCCATCCGGTCCCGAACGCCGAGCACCACGACTTCTTTGTCGATCCCGACGACCTCGCGCAGACGCTGCGGGATCGTCACGCGACCCTGCCCGTCCAGCTTCACTTCCTCGGAAGCCCCGAAGAACAGGCGCGAGTACGCGCGGCCGTCGTTGTCGGAAAGGGGGAAGGCGGCGACCTCGTCGGCGCGTCGCTCCCATTCGGCCCTGGGGAAGCAGTAAAGGCATCGGTCCTGGCCAACGGTGAGCCACGCCCCGTCAACGAACGCGGCGCGGAACCTGGCCGGCAACGACACCCTGCCTTTGGGGTCGAGCTGGTAGCTGTGCGTGCCGAGCAGTTCGGCCACGCCTCCTCCCCTTTCCTCCACTGAGCCACACGTTTATGCCACCAGTCCTCCACTCCGTCAACAGGAAACGGGCCCGAACTGTTGTTCGGGCACAGTGGATACGACCGTCGGCGACCGACGATGGCGAGATCGGGGCGGGGGCGCCTGGCCGGTCTGAGGGCTTAGAGGAGGTAGTGCTCCCAGCCGGGTTCGAGCCGGCCGAGCGTCAGGTGGAACCCGTCTCGGGGTGCGAACGGCTGGCGCGCCAGATGGAAGCCGGCCTCGGCGGGCGTGCGGTCTTCCTTCTTGGTGTTGCACCGCCGGCACGCCGCCACGACGTTCTCCCAGGTGTGCTGGCCACCCCGCGAGCGTGGCACCACGTGGTCGAGGTTCTCGGCGTTGGCGCCGCAGTACTGGCAGTGCCAGCCGTCACGAGCGAACACGGCCCGGCGGGTGAGCGGGGCGTGGGGGCGGTAGGGCACGCGGACGAACCGACGCAAGCGCACCACGGAGGGGGCCTCCATCACGATCCGCTCGGAATGGAACACCATCCCGTTGGAAAGGACGACCTCGGCCTTGTCCTTGATGACGAGCACGACCGCTCGCCGCGCTGGCACCACGGCCAGCGGCGAATCCGTCGCATTGAGGACGAGCGCACGTCCCATGCACGAAGTCTAGCGGGAGCCGTCACGGATTCATCCAGTCGGGGTCATCCAGTGAGCGGCCTTAGCGGGCGAAGGAATCACAAGGGTGTAATCTGCTCGGCGAGCGGCGGCGGACCGGCCGAGCGTGATGCCTGGAGTTGCGAATAGGGGCCGCGCGGGGCGTCCGCGTTGAAGGCCGGACCGCCGCCCTCACTCCATCGCCGCCTCGGCTCCGAGGCCGGCTCGGTTGCGGGAACTTGCCACCGCCGCCCCTACACCCCCGCTGAGCTGCGGGGCCACGGTGCCAGCCGGGGTTTCGCTCACGTGGATGTGGCGTACGATGACCGGGTCGTTTGCGCAGTCGATCCGTGCCGGCCCTCGTGGGCCGGTCGTACGTGAAGGGGTGACCGGGTGGAGGTTCGCGAGCGTCCCCAAGACTGGCAGCGGTTCGCGGCCCAGTTCCGGGAGATCGAAACCAACGTCGAGAAGGTCGTGCGGGGCAAGCACGGTGAGATCCGGCTGGCCCTCGTCGCCCTGATCGCCGAAGGACACCTCCTGATCGAGGACGTGCCCGGGGTCGGCAAGACCATGCTGGCCAAGGCGATCGCCCGGTCGATCGACTGCTCGTTCCGCCGGCTGCAGTTCACGCCCGACCTGCTGCCCACCGATGTCACCGGCGTCAACGTCTTCAACCAGGAGCAGCGCGACTTCGAGTTCCGGCCGGGCGCGATCTTCGCCAACATCGTGCTGGGCGACGAGATCAACCGTGCCTCCCCCAAGACGCAGTCGGCGCTGCTCGAGTGCATGGAGGAGCGCCAGGTCACGATCGACACCCAGACCCACCCGCTGGGCACGCCGTTCATGGTGATCGCCACGCAGAACCCGATCGAGCACGAGGGCACCTACCCCCTCCCCGAGGCACAGCTGGACCGGTTCATGCTGCGGCTCTCGATCGGCTACCCGTCGGCCGAGATCGAAAGCGAGATCCTCGCCAGCCACACCAGCGGCGAGCCACTCGCCGACATCGGACCGGTCACCGACGCCCCGGGCGTGGCCGGGATGATCGAGCAGGCTCGTGAGGTGCACGTCGCGCCCGCGATCCGTCGGTACATCGTCGATGTGGCCGAGGCGACCCGCCGCCACGGCGATGTCTACCTGGGAGCCAGCCCTCGTGCAGGGCTCATGATCATGCGCGCCGCTCGTGCCATGGCGGCCGCTGAAGAACGGGACTTCGTCATCCCGGACGACGTCAAGGCGCTCGCCGTCCCGACCCTCGCCCACCGGATCATCGTCACCGCCGACTCGGTGATGAGCGGACGAACCGCAGACGTGGTCTTGCGCGAGATCCTCTCGGAGGTGGCGGTTCCCGTCGCGGAGGGCCCCTAGATGCCCTCGGGCCGGGGCTTCGCCGTGCTCGGCGCGGGCATCGCGCTCTGGCTCATCGCTCGCATCATCGGTTCCCCCGGCATGGAGGTCGTGGGGATCGGCTTGACCGCCCTCCCCTTCCTGGCGGGCGCCTTCGTCTGGTGGGGCCGAACCCGCATCGACGTGCACCGCCGGCTCGACGATGTCCGGGTTCCGCCGGGTACGCGGGTCACGGTGCAGCTCGAGGTCGAGAACCGCTCCGCGGCGCCCACGAGCTTCCTGCTGGTGGAGGACCGTCAACCGCCGACGTTGGGGCGCTCGGCACGCCTGGTGGTCTCGGGGATCCCGCCAAGAGGCTCGCAACGTGTCTCCTACACGGTGCTCCCGCAGACACGGGGCCGGTACCGCCTGGGTCCGCTCAGCGTCGACATCACGGACCCGTTCGCACTGACCCGTCAGCGGCTCGAGTTCGACGAGCGCGACGAGCTCCTGGTGACCCCGGAGATCGAGGACCTCCTGGGCGGATCCGACGGCGCCGTGGGCCAGAGCTTCGGCGCCTCCCGCGCCCGCCAGTTGTTCCGCACGGGCGAGGAGTACTACACGATGCGTGGCTACCAGGAGGGCGACGACCTCCGGCGGATCCACTGGCCATCGGTGGCACGCACCGGCGCGCTCATGATCCGCCAGGACGAGTCCGCCAAGCGCGCGAACGGACTCGTCTTCATCGACACCCGCGCGCAGGCGCTCGGCCAGTCGCACAGCCAGGCGTTCGAACGGGCGGTCTCGGTGGGCGCCACGCTCGGCGTCATGATGGCTCGTCGCGGCTTCTCCCTGCGGCTGGGAACCGCCGAAGCCCCGGCCGCCGCCGTCACCGAGGACCGGTTCCTCCACGCGCTGGCGGGCATCACGCACGCGCAGGCCCGATCGATCGGGCCTGCCCTTTCCCACTTGCGAGCGGCCGCGTCGGCCGAGACCACGCTCGTGTTCGTCTCCTCGCCGCCGGCTCCCGGCGAGCTCACCACCCTGATCCGCAGCGGCGCCGGGTTCGGTCCGAAGCTGGCCGTCCTGATCTACCCCGTCGAGCCCTCGTCGCTGCCGCCCGAGCGCCGGGCCCAACTGGAGGGCCGGGCCACCCAAGCCGTCCTCGCACTCACCCGAGCGGGGTGGGACGCGATCGTCCTGCCCCCGTCCATGAAGCTGAAGGAACGATGGCACGTACCCAGGGAACGTCCGCTCGCACGCAGCGTCTGATCACCGTCGTCGCGATGTGCCTGCTGGCACTGACGTCGGCGCTGGCGATCGGCCGCGTCTTCATCGGCACGGCGTCCACCTACGAGATGGTGGTGGTGGCGCTCGCTTCCGCGCTGCTCGCCTGCGCGATGGAGCGGCGGAACCTGCTCCTGGCCACCGCGGTGAGTGCGTTGGGCATGCTGATCGCGATCGGGATCTTCGTCTTCCCGCAGACCACCTGGTTCGGGCTGCCGACGCTGGAGACGATCTCGGCCGCGGTGCGGGCTGCGGGGCTGATCGGCGAACAGGCCAGGATCCAGGTGGCGCCCACCGCGCCGCTCCCGCCCCTGCTCTTGGCCGCTCTCACGGGCACGTGGGCCGCCATCTTCTCCGCCCATGCACTGGCGTTCCGGGCCGGCAGCCCGCTGCTGGCCCTGTTGCCGCCGGTGGCTCTCGTGGCCTTCGCCGACACCGTGCTCGAAGATCTCGTGCGGCCCGTGTACGGCGTCGCCTTCCTGGTCGCCGCCACCGCCGTGGTGTTCGCCGACAGCCTGCGCCGGGTCCAGGGCTGGGGGCCCGTGTGGGCCTCGCCGGGCCGTGCGGCGCGGCTCACGTCCACGGCGGGCAAAGGGGCTCGGAGGGTGGCCGCCGCCACGGTGGCCGTCGCGGTCGTCTCGCCACTCCTGATCCCGGGGTTCGGCTCCAAGGCGATCTTGGACTTCAGCAGCCGGACCGAGGACCAGGTGCGGATCGATCCCCTCGTCTCGGTGCAGTCCCAGCTCGAGCGCGACGAGCCGATCGAGGTCTTCGAGGTGGACACCCAGGAACCGGTCTACTGGCGCATGGTCGCCCTGCCCGAGTTCGACGGCACGAGCTGGAAGCCCGAGGAGGACCCGGTGGCGATCGACGTGGGGCCCGACACGCCGCTGGTCACGAACGCCCGGCCGGACCCGGCCCTCGTCGGCGATCCCCAGACGGTCGAGGTCAATTTCCGCACGGCGAGCGACCTGGCCCTGCCCTGGCTCCCGGTGCCCTACCTGCCGGTCTCGACCAACGTGCTCGCCGACGGCCTGCGGTGGGACCCGGAGGGTGGTTCCCTGCTGCTGAGCGAGCCCGTCGATTCGGCCACCTCGTACACCGTCAACGCGCAGCTCGTCCGCCCCACCCCGGACGCCCTGCGCCAAGAACAGATCCCCACCTCGCCCGAGACCGCGCGCTACACTCAGCTCCCCTCGGACTTCCCGGATCAGATCAGGGAGATCGCGCAAGGCTGGACCGCCGACGCACTCACGCCGTACGACAAGGTCATCGCGATCCAGGACAGGTTCAACGGCGTGGGCAGCGAGTTCACCTACGACCAGAACGTGGAGCCGCGCAACGACCAGAGCGCCCTGCTCGACTTCCTCGTGAACACCCAGAAGGGGTTCTGCCAGCAGTTCGCGTCGTCGATGGCGGTGATGCTGCGCTCGATCGGCATCCCGGCCAGGGTGGCCGTGGGGTTCACCGCGGGGACCTTCGAGGACGCCACGAACACCTTCCGCGTGACGACCGAGAACGCCCACGCCTGGGTCGAGGTGCTGTTCCCCGGCTACGGCTGGCTCACGTTCGAACCCACGCCGGGCCGCCAGGACGTCGCGGCCTACCCGTACACCGACCCCACCAGTACCGTGTGTCAGGCACGACCCGGTCATCCCTGCAACGGTCCCGACCAGCCTGGTTCAGAGGGAACGGTCCAGGAACCCGGCGCGGTTCCCGCGGGTCCGAACGGGTTGACGAAGGACAGGAGTCGGCCCGGTGGCCTCGAACCTGCCGCCGCTCGCGGCCGCGGAGGGGTCGATCCGGACATCACCGTCCCTGAGCCGGCGCGTCGCATCACCGCGCGACAGGCGGCACTCCTGGCGCTGCTGCTGGGACTGATCGTGCTCGCGATGATCCCGGTGGTGCGGGCGTGGCGACGGCGCCGCCGGCTCCGCCGGGCATCGGATGAGCCGCGGAGCCTCATCCTGGCCACCTACGACGTGTTCACGGAGCGGGCGGGCGAGCTGGGCTTCCCGCGCGAGCCCGGTCAGACGGTCGAGGAGTATCGTGCGCGGATCCTTGCCGCCCAACCGATGTCGGGAGGAGACTTGGGCCGGCTCACCCAGCTGACCGCCGATGCCGCGTACGCGCCTCGCGATCCCCAGCCCGACCAGGCGCGGGAAGCCACGCAGGCCGCGGATTCGGCGCTGAGGGAGCTCCGGAAGCGGACCGGGTTCAGCCAGCGCGTGGGCGGTCTGTACCGGCGGACCTGACCCAGGAGCCGGGCTAGGTGCCGGTGGCCGTGTGCGCCGCCGCTTCGCGCAGGGCCCGCACGAACTTCTCGCGGTCCTCTTCGAACTGACGGACGTTGGTCTCGACGCCGGTCGCGATGTCGTCGATCGCCACGAAGAACGCCATCTGTCCTTCGCGGAGGGCGTCCATGACCTCGCCGTCGCGCCGGCAGATCTTGAAGATGCTCTGCCCGTCGGTGACGAGCCGCACCTCGGACAGGTGGCGGTCCATGCCCGCCTTCTTGTTCAGGAAGTCCCACGATCGTCGGACGCGCTGCAGACTCATGCCGCCGTCGAGGAGCGATTTCACGACGCGCAGCGCCACGAGGTCGCGGAAGGAATACAGACGCGGAACGCCGGGGCGCCCGCCGGTTCCCTGGACGGTGGGTCTCACCAACCCGATCTGGTCCCAGTACCTGAGCTGACGTGACGTGCAGCCGGTGAACTTACAGGCCTGGTGGGTAGTGAATCCCTCCATCCGGACGCGATCCCCCTTCGTGTCTTCACGGTTCCACACCGGCACTGCCCTCGCCGAAGGGTCGACCTCTGCTCGACGGTGACGCGCCCAGGGGAAGGGGTTCTGGTTGTACACCAGCGCGCGGAAGAGCGGCAAGCCGGGAGGTCACGACAGGGAACAAATCACCCGAACGGGCTACGAGTCTGCCGACTCACTCATCCGATGGCGGCGGTGGCGGCGGCCGGAAGCGCGCCGCGAGCCGGCCGATCAACCCCGTCATCGACAGAGGACCGCCTTGCTGCATCGCGCGGATCTGATCGCGACCGAGCTGACCGAGGTACCGATAGAGCAGCAGCGCCGAGAGCACCATGACGACGAAGCCGAGCGCGGCGACCCAGGGACTCACGACGAACAGCAGGAGCAGGAGGCACCCCACCACGAACCCGACGCACGCCAGTCGGATGCGGCGAGCCAGGTGCGTGTAGAGATCGGTGCGCCCGACCTGTTCGTCGAGCTTGGGATCGTCCTCGGCGAGACGTCGTTCGATCTCTTCGAGGATCCGTTGCTCGTGATCGCTGAGCGGCATCGGCGCGTCTCACTCTTTCCCGCCCTCGGTCCGGGCGGTCGGGGTCGTTGAGTTGATTATAAGGAGCGCTCGGTGCAAGGAGAACTCCACCCGCGATGCAACCTTCGCGCCGGCGTCGCTGTCAGTGACGCCGGTCACGATCCAAGAGCGAAGCCGGTTGGGCCGCACCGCGTCCGAATCGCTCCTCGATGCGGTCGATCGTGCGCTCCACGTCGGACCATCGCTCGCCGTGCAGCAGCGCCAGCTGTTCGGCGCCGGCCGACAGGAGCCCGGTGGCCTGCACACCCAGCAACCGGATGCGCCGCCGCTCCCCCGGTAGGGCGCGGTAGAGCGCGGCGACGGTCTGGTAGAGATCGGCGCCGACGTCGGTGGGGTCGGGCATCGTCTTGGACCGGGTCAGCGTGGTGAAGGTGGCCAGGCGTGCCTTCAGGGTCACCGTGCGGGCCCGGTAGCCGTCGGCTCGCAGGCGTGAGGCCACGCGTCCGGTGAGCGCCAGCAGCTCGCGCAGGATCTCCTCGTCGTCGTCCAGATCGTGCTCGAAGGTCTCCTCGTGGCCCACCGACTTCGGCGGCTCGTACGGCACGACGTCGCGATCGTCGATGCCGTGGGAAAGCTGCCACAGATGGGTCGCCGACTGCTCCCCCAGCAGCCGGGCCAGGATGGCTTGCGGGGTTCTGCCCAGATCGCCGATCGTGCGGATGCCCATGCGACCCAGGGTGTCACCGGTCTTCTCCCCCACGCCCCACAACCGGCCGACCGGGAGCGGCTCGAGGTAGTCGAGCACGCCCTCGGCGGGGACGACGAGCATGCCGTTGGGCTTGCATCCGTCGGAGGCGAGCTTGGCCACGAACTTGGTCGGCGCGACCCCCACCGAACACGTGACCCCCACCTCGCGCTCGACGTCCGCGCGGATCTTGGCCGCGATCGTCTCGGGTGGGCCGAACAACCGCTCGGCGCCGGCCACATCCAGGAACGCTTCGTCGAGCGAGATCGGTTCCACCAGGGGCGTGAACGACAGCAACACCTCGCGGAAGCGGTTCGAGTGCGCCTGGTAGGCGGTGAAGTCGGGTGGGACGAACACCCCGTCGGGACACAGACGCCGGGCGCGGACCGTGGGCATCGCCGAACGCACCCCGAACACCCGCGCTTCGTAGGAGGCGCTGGAGACGACCCCTCGACCGCCCACCCCGCCCACGATCACCGGCTTGCCGGTCAGCGAGGGGTCCTTCAGCGATTCGACCGAGGCATAGAACGCGTCCAGATCCACATGCAGCATGGGTTCGGGAGGTCGGAACGCGGTCATCGCGGCGGGCGCCTCATGGCGCCATCATCCCGCGGAGCCGGGACTGGCGTGCCAGAGCGCCCTGGGACCCTCCCCCGCCACCGGGCCGGGTTCGTGGTGGCCGACCGCTTCGCGCAGCCGGCCCTGAGCCCGCGCTCGATGCAGCGCCGACAGGTCCCAGACGTCCTCGGCGATCACGCTGAGCCCCGCCACGCCCGTGCGCCGCAACTCGCCCGTGATCGCCAGGGCGTACCCGTGGAACACGGTGGTGGCCACCTTCGGCTGCACCGACTCGAACACCACCACCTCCACCGGCCCGGTGGCATCGTCGAGCGTCAGGAAGATGATCCGCTGGCCGCTGCGGATCGCCGGCGTCTGCGAGGCCACCTTCACCCCCGCCACCATGACCTTCGTGCCCGCCCGGACCGATCGCAGATCGCTGGCCCGGGTCACCCCCAGGTCGGCCAGCACCGGTTCGAAGAAGCTCACGACGTGGCGCGAGGCATCCATCCCCATCACCTCGAGTTCGGCCCGCACCACCTCGGCATCGGAGTAGTCCTTGAACGTGTGCCCGTCCGCCGGATCCCCGTCGAACCCCAACGCCATCTGATCCCCTTCCCGCTCCACCTCGTTGGTCATGGCTGCGTAGAGCTGACGTCTCCTGCTCTCTCGCTGGGGGGCTACGCTCGCTGACGCTCGCTCCTTGAGCCCCCCAGACCCCCCTTCCTGGGTGAGTTCGTCGAAGGCGCCGGCGTGGGCGAGGGCTTCGGTGACCGGACGGCTCACCGTGGTGCGCCGCATGAAGTCCCCCACGTTCCGGAAGGGCCGGTCGGCACGTGCCCGCAGCACCGACCTGATCTCGGCGTCGCTGATCCCGTGCACGTCCTGCAGCCCCAACCGGATCCCGAGCCCATCCTCGACCTGCTCGACCACGTATTCGGGCTCGCTCCGATTCACGTCGAGCGGCAGGATCGGGATGTCGTGCCGGCGAGCATCCTGCAGGATCAGGCGCCTGGGGTACATGCCGGGATCGTGGGTGAGCAGCCCCGCGATCAGATGGGCCGGGTAGTGCGCTTTGAGCCAGGCGCTCTGGTAGGTGGGCACGGCGAACGCGGCGGCATGGGCCTTGCAGAACCCGAAGCTGGCGAACTGGGTCACGGCGAACCAGATCTTCTCGGCAGCCTCCTCGTCCACCCCGCGTTCGGCGGCCTTGGTGAGGAACTCCTCGTGGAAGGCGGGCAG
Organism: Actinomycetota bacterium; assembly: GCA_046732015.1. Classification (GTDB taxonomy): domain Bacteria; phylum Actinomycetota; class UBA4738; order UBA4738; family HRBIN12; genus JAOUEA01. The sequence continues at coordinate 4,707 of JBKPMF010000247.1, read as the reverse complement.
CATCTCCTCGTGGTCGAGGTGGCGCCGGATGTGGTCGGCGTAGGTCTCGGTGTAGCCCGCGACGGCGGCCAGGGTCCTGATCACCTGCTCGTGGTAGACGATCACCCCGTGCGTCTCCTGCAGCGCCGGACGCAGATCGGGATGGACGTAGACCGGCGCCTCCATCGCCGCACGCCGGCGCAGGTAGGGCGCGATCATGTCCGATTTCACCGGTCCGGGGCGGAACAGGGAGATGTCGACGATCAGGTCCTCCCAGCGCGTGGGCTGGAGTTTCTGCAGCAACTCGCGCTGGCCGGGCGATTCGATCTGGAAGACCCCCAAGGTGTCGGAGCAGCGGATCAGCTCGAACGTGGGCTCGTCGTCGAGCGCGATCGCGTCCAGGTCGACCTTGTGCCCGGTGGTCCGCGCGATCTCGTCGAGCGCGTGGCGCATCGAGCTGAGCATCCGCACGCCCAGGATGTCGAGCTTGAGGTAGCCCAGCAGTTCGACGTCGTCCTTGTCGGCCTGGATCATGCGGTGGCCGTTGGCGCTGCGTTCCAGCGGCACGCGTTCGACCAGGTCGTGGCTCGCCAGCACGATGCCGCACGGGTGCATCGCGATGTGTCGGGGGAAGCCCGAGATCCGCTCGGCCACCGAGAACAGCAGTTCCATCTGCTCGAACCGCAGGTTGATCCCCTGCAGTTCGGGCAGTCGGTCGATCGCTTCGCGCAGGTGGCTCGCCGAGATGTGCGGGAACGACTTCGCGATCATGCCCAGCTCGACCTCGGGCAGACCGAGCGCTTTGCCCACCTCGCGGATCGCCGAGCGCGCGCGGTAGGTGTCGATCATCGCGACGCATCCCGCGCGCTCGGTGCCGTGACGGGACAGGATCATGTCGTAGACGTCTTCGCGCCGGGCGGACTCGACGTCGATGTCGATGTCGGGCAGGTCCTTGCGCATCGGGTTCATGAACCGTTCGAACGACAGGTCGTGGCGGAGCGCGTCGACGTCGGAGATGCCGGTGAGGTAGCACACGAGCGAGCCGGCGGCGCTGCCTCGGCACGCGGCCCGGATGCCCATGGTCTTCACGTCGGCGACGATGTCGGCCACGGTCAGGAAGTAGGCCGCGAACCCCATGCGCCGGATCATCGAGAGCTCGTGGTGCAGCCTGTCTCGGAGCGCTTCGTCCTCGTGCATGCCGCGTTCGTGGACGCCACGCCAGGTGCGTTCGGCCAGCAGGGCATCGGCGCTGCGGCCTTCGGGCGTCGGGAAGTCGGGGAAGTAGATCCGGTCCAGCCCCAGGTCGAACGCGCTCATCTCGGCGATCTCGAGCGTCATGTCGGCCAGGTCGGATCGTTCGTCGAACAGCGCGCGCATCGCCGGAGAGGGCTTCAGCCAACCCTCGGCGTTGCGGCGGGAGACGTTGGTGTCGGCGACCGGCACGATGCGGCGCATGCACTCGAGCGCGTCGGCCACGAACGCGTCGCCGGGTTCGAGGTAGCGAACCGGGTTCGTGGCCACGGCACGCACCCCCAGGCGACCGGCCAGTCGCAGGAGGGCGCGCGCCTCGTCCCCGGACCCACGCTCCACCCGATGCTCGACGCCCACGAACAACCGTTCCGGACCGAACGCCTCGCGGAACGGATCGAGCAGGCGCGCGGCGGCATCGACCCGCCCCGCGATCGCGGCGCGACCGGGGTGCGACCGTGGCCCGGCGATCGCGACGAGCCCGGCGGCGTGTGCGCAGATCTGCGTGGCATCGACCCACGGGTCGCCGCGCTCGCCCAACATGTGGGCGTCGGTGAGGAGGTGGCACAGGTTGGCATAGCCGGTGTCGTCGAGCGCGAGCAACACGACGTGGGCATCTCGTTCGCTACCCCGCCCACCCGGCGCGGATGCCCGCACGGTGATCGAGGCGCCCAGGATGGGCTTCACGCCTTCTTCGGCACACGCGCGGACGAACCGCGCGGCACCGTAGAGACCGTCGCGGTCGGTCATGGCCACCGCCGGCATGCCCGATTCGGCGGCGCGTGCGGCCAACTGTTCCGGTGTGAACGCGCCCTCCTTCAACGAGAAGCACGACCGCACGTCCAGGTGCACGAACGAGCCCGGGACACGCGTCGTCGGAGCGGCCACTAGTCCATTCCAGACTAGTCCCAGAGCCGTTCCATGTGCCAGCGGTCCTTGCCGCGGTCGAAGTACAGGTCCCATACCGCGCCACCGCGCGCCTCGACCCGCCAGTACTCGCGGTCGCGCCCGTCCGACCACCAGCGGCCTTCGATCCGCCACTTGCCGATCACGTCGACGACGTCGTAGCGCTTGCCTCGCCACTCGAACGCGCACGGCATCCCGGTGTCTCGCTCGACCCTGATCTCTTCGTCGAACCGCTTCGTCACCGTGGCCTCGATGTGATCGACCTCACAGACATGAACTCGAACATATGTTCGAGCGGAGGACGAATGTACGCCCGGCCTCCGACATCCGTCAAGACGCAGAAGCGAGGCCGATCGACGTCATCTCGGGACGGTCTGCGGGCCGTATCATGCTGGCCATGACGACGGTGGCCGATCCGAACGAGCAACTGTCCCCCGCTTCCGCAGCCAGCTCCGAAGCCCAGATCGAGCTGATGGAACGCTTCTCGGCACACAACTACCACCCGCTCCCCGTGGTGGTGGCCGACGGCGAAGGCGCCTGGGTCACCGACGTCGAGGGCAAGCGCTACCTCGACATGCTGGCGGCGTATTCGGCGCTGAACTTCGGTCACCGTCACCCCGACCTGGTGGCCGCCGCGCGCGAGCAGCTCGATCACGTCACGCTCACCTCGCGCGCGTTCCACAACGACAAGCTCGGGCCCTTCTGCAAGGAGCTCGCCGAGCTCTGCGGCATGGAGATGGTGCTGCCCATGAACACCGGCGCCGAGGCCGTCGAGACCGCCCTGAAGACCGCCCGTCGATGGGGCTACGACGTCAAGGGCGTGCCCGGGGATCGCGCGAAGATCGTCACGTGCAGCGGCAACTTCCACGGCCGCACGATCGCGATCGTGAGCTTCTCGACCGACCCGGACGCGCGCGGTGGCTTCGGCCCGTTCACGCCGGGGTTCGAGACCGTGCCGTACGGCGACATCGCCGCGCTGGAGACCGCGCTCGCCGACCCCGACGTCGTGGGGTTCCTGGTCGAACCGATCCAGGGCGAGGCCGGGGTCGTGGTCCCCCCAGACGGCTACCTGCGGCGCGCCCGCGAACTGTGCACCGAGCGCAACGTGCTGCTCCTCGCCGACGAGATCCAGTCCGGGCTGGGCCGCACCGGCCGTACGTTCGCGTGCGAACACGAAGGGGTGCAACCCGACGTCTACATCCTGGGCAAGGCGCTGGGCGGCGGCATCGTCGCGATCAGCGCCGTGGTGTCCACCCGCGAGGTGCTGGGCGTGTTCCGGCCCGGCGAACACGGGTCGACGTTCGGCGGGAACCCGTTGGCCTGCGCCGTGGGCCTCGAGGTCCTGCGGCTGCTCAGGACCGGGGAGTTCCAGCAGCGGGCCGACGAGTTGGGCAGCGCGCTGATCGCGCGGCTCCGCACCGAGGTTCCGCCGGAAGCCGTGAGTGAGGTCCGCGGCAAGGGCCTGTGGATCGGCATCGAACTCACCACTGAGGCGGCGCCGGCCCGCGAGGTGTGCGAGCGGCTCCTCGACATGGGCGTCCTGGCCAAGGACACGCACGAGACCACCGTGCGCCTGGCGCCCCCGCTGTGCGTGACGCAGGAGGACCTGGACTGGGCGACGGAGCGGATCCTGGAAGCGCTGCGCGAGCGAGTGGCCTGACCCCCTCCGGGCGGGAACCTCCCCTCGAAACCGGCGAGGCCGTCACGCTCCGTGAGGTGTGGCTCGGTCGCGTCGTGGCGGCACGTCCGTTGCGGATCGTCGAAGACCTGCCCGACCGGCACCGCGCGTTCTGGTTCGTCCCCGGCACCCACTGGATGAACGACCCCCGCCACGACGGCGAGGTTCGCTTCCTCGATGGCACCTGGGAGCTCGAGCCCTCGGTGCGCGAACGCGGGGTCCTGTCGTTCGCCTTCCCGGATTCGGCTTACGGGATCTTGATGAACACCGACGACGAGGGCCGGTTCACCGGCTACTACGTCAACATCCAATCGCCGCTCCAGCGATGGGACGGTGGGTTCGACTACGTGGATTGGTTCCTGGACGTGCGGATCCCGATCGATCGGTCGACCTACGCCTGGAAGGACGAGGACGAGCTGGCCGAGGCGATCGATCGTGGGCTGATCACCTCGGACGAGGCGCTGGGCATCCGCTGGGCCGGGGAACGCGCCATCGAGCACATCCTGCTGCGGGAGCCCCCGTTCGACCTGGACTGGGAGGAGTGGCGTCCCGATCCCGCCTGGACCCCGCCCACGCTGGCGGAACGCTGGGACGAAGCGGCTGGGATGGATCCTCGCGGCTCCCACACCTGATCGGGCTCGGGGCGTACCATCCGGGCGTTCCCCTACCTGTTCCGAAGGGAGTGCCTCATGGACGATTCCGGCGGGTTCACGACGCCGCCACCGCCACCGCCTCCAGGCGGTGCAGGAGGTGGCGCGGGTGGTGGCCTGGCCCCACGAGGGCTCGGCGACATCCTCAGCGCCGCTTTCGAGATCTACAAGGCGAACGCGTCCGGCCTTCTCATGATCGTCGCGATCGTGGTCGTGCCACTGACGTTCATCAGCGCGTTCCTTGGC
>JBKPMF010000246.1:0-2729 GCA_046732015.1 Actinomycetota bacterium | reverse complement strand
ATCTTGATGTTCACGTTCCGTCGGAGCGCGTGGATCAGGTGGTTGCCGCCGATCGAGAGCCCGTCACCGTCGCCGGTGACCACCCAGACCGATAGATCGGGGTTCGCGGTGGCGATGCCGGTGGCGATCGCCGGCGCGCGGCCGTGGATCCCGTGCACCCCGTAGGTGTCCATGTAGTAGGTGAACCGGCCGCTACAGCCGATGCCGCTCACGAACACGGTCTTGTGCGGCTCGATGCCGAGTTCGGGCATGAAGCCCTGGACCGCGGACAGGATCGCGTAGTCGCCGCAGCCCGGGCACCAGCGCACCTCCTGGTCCGAGGTGAAGTCCTTCTTGTTCAGCGTGGCGACGCCGCCGTTGCCGTCGTCGATCGTCTGATCACTCATCGAGTACCCGCAGGATCTCCTGCTCCAGGTCGTCCGCGAAGATCGGCAGCCCCTGGACCTTGGTGAAGCTGATGGCATCCACCAGGAACTTCGCCCGGATCAACATGGACAGCTGGCCCATGTTCATCTCGGGGATCAGTACCTTGGGATAGGCCTTGACCACGTCGCCGGTGTTGGCCGGGAACGGATTGAGGTGACGCAGGTGCGCCGTGGCGACCTTACGCCCGGCCAGCCGCGCCCGTCGCGACGACGCGCGGATCGTGCCCAGCGACGAACCCCATCCCAGGATCAGGAGCTCGGCGTCGCCATCGGGGTCGTCGACCTCGAGCGCCGGGATGTCAGCGGCGATGCCGTCGACCTTGGCTTGGCGCAGGTGCGTCATGCGCTCGTGATTCTCGGGGTCGTAACTGATGTTGCCGGTGCCGTCCTCGCGCTCGAGGCCGCCGATCCGGTGCACGAGGCCCTCGGTGCCGGGCTTGGCCCACGGGCGCGCCAATTGCTCGTCGCGCACGTACGGCAGGAACTCGCCGTTCGCCGTGGCGAAGTTCGGTTCGATCAGCGGCAGGTCGTCGACCTCGGGCACCTTCCACGGTTCCGAGGAGTTCGACAGGAACGTGTCGGAGAGCACGATCACCGGGGTGCGGTAGCGCACCGCGATGCGCGCAGCCTCCATGGCGACGGCGAAGCAGTCCGACGGCGAGGATGCCGCCACGATCGGCATGGGCGACTCGCCGTGGCGGCCGAACATCGCCAGCAGCAGGTCGGCCTGTTCGGTCTTGGTGGGCAGGCCCGTGGACGGGCCACCGCGCTGGACGTCCACGATGATCATCGGCAGTTCCATGATCACGGCCAGGCCCAGCGTCTCGGCCTTGAGGTCCATCCCGGGGCCGCTGGTGCCCGTGACGGCGAGGTCGCCGGCGAACGCCGCGCCCAGCGCCATGTTCGCCGCCGCGATCTCGTCCTCGGCCTGCAACGTGATGACGCCGAAGTTCTTGTGTCGGCTGAGCTCGTGGAGCAGCTCGGAGGCCGGGGTGATCGGATAGCTGGCGTAGAACAACGTGAGCCCGCTGCGCTCGGCGGCGGCCACCAGGCCCCAGGAGAGCGCTGTGGAACCCGCGACGTTGCGATAGGTGCCGGCCTCGGCCGGGGCGGCGGCCACCTGGTAGGACTGGGCGAACAGCTCGGTGGTCTCGCCGAAGTTGTATCCGGCCTTGAACGCCGCGACGTTCGCCTCGAAGATCTCCTGCTTGCTGCCGAACTTGCGCTCGAGCCAGTGCAGCGTGGTCTCGGTGGGGCGCCCGAACATCCACGACACCAAGCCCAGCGCGAACATGTTCTTCGCGCGTTCGGCTTCCTTCTTGCTGATCCCGATCTCCTCGGTGGCCCGGACGGTGATCGAGGTCATGGGCACCTCGAACAGCTGGAAGCCTTCCAGGGTGCCGTCCTGACGCGGGTCGGCGGCGTAGCCGGCCTTCTCGATGTTCCGCGTGGTGAAGGCGTCCTCATTGAGGATCACCGTGCCGCCCCGTTCCACGGTGTGCAGGTCGGCCTTGAGGGCCGCGGGGTTCATGGCGATCAGCACATCGGCGTGGTCGCCCGGCGTCGTGATGTCGGTGGAGGCGAACTGGATCTGGAAGGCCGAGACGCCGTGGACGGTGCCGGCCGGGGCGCGGATCTCCGCCGGGAAGTCCGGGAGGGTCGCGAGGTCGTTGCCGAGCACCGCCGTGGCCGAGGTGAACCGATCGCCGGTGAGCTGCATCCCATCGCCGGAGTCCCCGGCGAAGCGGACGACGATCCGTTCCTTCTCGAGAACGGCCTTGCTCATCGTGGGGACCTGCTCAACAGCTGGAGACTCCTCGGTCGGGGGTTACGCACCTAGCGTACTGCGCCGGACAGCAAGCGCCGGGCACCAGCGGTAGATTCTCTCCATGCAGACGAATCAGCTCGGATCGAACGGCCCCGACCTGTCGGTGATCGGCTACGGCGCGTGGGAGGCCGGCGGCACCAACTGGGGTCCCAACGAGTCCGACGATGCCGTGATCGCCGCGATGCGCGCCGCGATCGACGCCGGCATCAACTGGATCGACACGGCCGAGGTGTACGGCAAGGGGGTCTCGGAGTCGCTCGTGGGCCGTGCCATCGCCGGGCGTCGCGACGAGGTGGTGATCGCCTCGAAGGTGGCGCCGCAGCCCGAGGGCTCCGGCTTCCGCCCCGAACAGGTCCATCGGGCCTGCGAGGCGTCGTTGGCCCGCCTCGACATCGACGTGATCGACCTCTATCAACTGCACTGGCCGGACGACCAGGGCACGCCGGTCGAGGACACCTGGGGTGCCATGGTGGAAC
>JBKPMF010000245.1:0-6466 GCA_046732015.1 Actinomycetota bacterium | reverse complement strand
GCGACGTGCTGATCGGGCTCGCGTCCACCGGACTCCACGCCAACGGCTACGCCCTGGTGCGCAAGGCCCTCGATCGCTACGACCTCACGGACACCCCGGAAGGGCTCACGCGCCCGCTCGTCGACGAGCTGCTGGAGCCCTGCGCGATCGACGCGCCGGTGGTCCTGTCGCTGGCTCGCGACGGGTTGCTGCACGCCGCGGCCCACATCACGGGCGGCGGGTTCCACGAGAACATCCCCCGCGCGCTGCCTCCGGGCATGGGCGCGGAGATCCATCGCGGCACGTGGCTGGAGCCTCCGATCTTCTCGCTCGTGCAGGAATCCTCGGGCGCCTCGGACGACGACATGTTCTCCACCTTCAATATGGGTGTGGGCATGGTCCTCGTCGTCGATCCGGCAGCTGCCGAAGAGGTGCTGGGGCGCAACGGCTCTCGTGCCTTTCGCATCGGTCGCGTCGTGCCGGGCGCCCGCGTTTCGTTCGCCTGAGGGGACCGTCGAGGACCTGGGCGGGATGACCAGGGCTGACTAGGTCCGCATCCCCCGGTACTACCGACCTTCGGACGGTTCTCGGGGCAACGGTCGGGAACAGATATACCCGCGCGGCCGATTCAGGGTTCGTCGAGATGGGCCGTAACTTCCAGCAGATGGACACCACGCCCGCGCCCGGTACCAGCATCCTCGTCGTCGACGACGAGCCCCAGGTCGTCTGGGTCCTGCAGTTCAGCCTCGAGGCCGAGGGCTACCAGACGTTCGCCGCCAACAACGGCGTCGAGGCCCTGTCCGAGATCTCCGAGCACCGTCCGACGATGATGGTGCTCGACATCATGATGCCCACGATGGACGGCTGGTCGGTGCTCGAAGCGATGACCGAGCTCCCGCGCGAGGAGCGTCCACGGGTCGTCGTGGTGTCCGCCCTGGCCTCGCTGCGTGATCGAGCGAAGGCCGCCGAGCTCGGCGCCGACGCGTATGTCCCGAAGCCGTTCAACGTGGACGAGCTCCTCGAGGTCCTCCACGGCCTGGAGCGGGCAAGCTAGTCGGCGACCCCCCCTCCCCTCCACCCTGCTACGGTCGGCGGGTGATCCTTTCCCCCGACACCCGCGCCGCCCCCGTGATGGGCCCCATCATCGGCGAGTCCTTCCCGGATCTGGCGACGCCCCGGCCACGACTGTTGTTCACCGGCGAGGCGTTCGACACGTGGGCCGCGGGTGAGGTCGTGATGAAGTTCCCCAGGAGCGAGGACGACGCTCGCAAACTCATGGTCGAGGTCGCCGCGCACCCGGTGATCGCCGACCGGCTCGGTGAGCTCGTGCCGAAGATCCTCGGCGTCGCCGAACCCTCGGACCGGTTCCCGTTCCTGTCGGTCGCCTACATCCGCGCGCGGGGACGACAGGGACAGACGATCGAAGGCCCGATCATCCAGCCGAAGGCATGGGCCAGGACCACCCTCGCCCGGGAACTCGCCCAGGCACTGACCACCCTGCACACCACCCCGCTGAAGGCGGTCAAGGCCGCGGGGATCGCGCCACATCCGGTGGCGCTGGACCCGCAGGTCGACGTCGGTGAGGACGCGATCGCCTGGGCCAGGCGGATCGCCGGTGACGCCGTCGATGCCTTCCTCTCCGACCCGCTTCCCATGGAGGCGCGCGGCGCCGCCACGGGGGTGCTGTGTCACGCCGATCTCAAGGGCGAGCATTTGTTCGTGAGCGAGGACGGCACCCGCCTCACCGCGATCGTCGACTGGGCCGACGCAGCGATCGCCGATCCGGCCGCCGATCTCGCAGGGCTCGCGATCTGGCTGGGTCCTGCGTTCGTGCGAGAGGTCCTCCGGAGCTACGACGGCCCGGCGGACGAGGGGACCTACCACCGCGCGGTGTTCCTGGCGCGGGCGGGCCTGCTGGGGTTCCTGGATGGACAGTTGGCCGGCACCTCGGAGCCGGCTCCCGTGGCCATGCTCGACGCCCAGCTGCGCGCGGTCTTCCGGGAAGAGGCTCCCGCCCGCCGGTAGTCCGCGGCGGACTAGTGCGAGAACCGCTGGTGTTCCTTCGGCACCACCGTGGTGCCCACGGCCCTGCAGGTGAGCACCGGCTCGTCCAGGAACTCCGCGGCGCTGTCGCTGACGTGGGTCAGCGCAGCGCCGATCTTGTAGACCTCGAACTCGCACTTCCGGCTGGAGTTGCCGACCTCGACGATCCTGCCGCGGCCTTCGATCCAGTCGCCCGCGTACAGCGGCACGAGGAACTCCACTGATTCGTACGCGCGGAACAGCCCTTCGTCTCCGTCGTACTTCATCGCGAGTTCCGTGATGAGATCGCCGATCACCTTCAGCTGCGTGGCGCCGGCAACCAGGTTGCCGCCGTAGTGGGCGTCCTCCTGGCCGAGCCGGAAACGGATGAGCGCGGTGGGCAGTTCGGACATCGGGGCCTCCATGTTCTTAGCCGATCCGGGCGATGGTCTGCGGCGAGCGTCGGTGTGCGGTGGGTGCTCAGGCGGTGGGCTGTGGCGCGGGCGGGATGACCTTGCCGTGGCGCACGCCGCGTGCCGGTACCCGGACCTCGGTGCCGTCCTTCTTGCGGACGAAATAGGTCTGGGCGTCCTCGTCCCAGCGTTCGAACACGCCCACGGCCTCGGTGGTGTACCCGTTGGGCAGCTCGAACTGGAACGTGACGCGGGAGCCCACGTCGTGGGGATCGACGCGGTTGTTTCCGGTCGCGCGGGCGTCCGTGCGCGGGCCCGCCGCCACCGATGGCACGCCACCGGGCGTGGTCACTCCCACCGGTTCGGGCGCGGGTTCGGGCTCGGGCTGGGAGCCGGCGGCCGCCCACACCCGGTTGAGTCCCGCCTGGAGGTAGATCCCGGCACCCACCAGGAAGAACAGCAGGAACAGGACGAGGGCGATGCCCGGGGAGGTTTCCTCCACACCGGCATGGACCTGCATCAGCCCGATCCGCCGGCCCGTGCGGAACACCGACACGAACGACGGGATCACCAGCACCACGCCCAACGCCAGCCACGGCGAGCTCAGGATCAGCGCCAGGGCGATGAACTGGGTGCCGATGAGGTTCAGGATCAGCGCGAACAACGAGATCCCGGGGCGGATCGAGTAGTTGCGCAGGTACATGCGGGTGTCGTTATTGGCGGCGGTGTACCAGTAGAGCCCGTAGAGGCCGAGCGTGATGATCGTGAGGCCTGCCACGCCCAAGGGGTTGCGGACGCGGAAGCGCAAACCATCGATCGTCACGTCATGGGCCATGTCGCGAGGATATCGAACCGGCGCCGGGCTCAGCCGGTGGCCGGGGGGGCAGGGACCGGGTCGGGCGGGAGCCGCAGCACGGCCTCGGCGGCCAGGCGGAACAGCGTCTCGCGACCGGTCGTGTGGTCGTTCCACTCCCGCTGGTCCCAGGCGTCGCCGGACAGGTCGTCGCCCGCGTACAGCAGCTGGCCGAAGGTGACCCCGCGGAACGCGGCGACCGCGAAGAACGCCGCGGCCTCCATCTCCACGGTGAGACAGCCCTCGGCGACCCTGCGCTCGACCTTGCCGCGGGTCTCGCGGTACAGGGCGTCCGTGGTCCACGTCGCGCCGGTCACGAAGGGCACGTGATGGGCCTCCAAGGTCTCGACGATCGCATCGACGGCCTGGGGCGTGGGGGAGGCGGTCCGGCTCGGCGGCAGGTAGTGATAGGAGGTGCCTTCATCGCGGACCGCGGACGTGGGGACGATGACATGGCCCAGCGCCACGTCGGGCACGAGCACGCCGGCGCCGCCGCACGCGACGAAGGAACGCGCGCCGCGGGCCACGAGTTCCTCGAGGAACCCGGCGGCGAGCGGCGCCCCCACGCCCGGATGCACGATGCCCAGGCGCCGTCCGTCCAACGCCACCTCGTAGATCGGGTTGCGCCCGATCTCGGAGACCACGTGATCGATCACCCGGCCGTCGAGTTCGTCGATCACGGTGGTGATCACGTCCTGGAAGAAGCACAGCACCACGTGGAGCGGCACATCGATCGGCTCGATCACCTCACCCGGTTCGATCACGGCGCTCGGCGCCGGGTCGAACTCGAGGATGGGCGCCTCCGGCTGCCAGGGATCACCGGGCACGGGCGGTGTCCCTCCTCGATGCCAGGAACGCCCCGGTCAGCACCAGGGCGATCCCCACGACCGAGATCGCGAAGATCCTCTCGTCCAGGAACACCGCGCCCAGGACCATCGCGACCACCGGCACGAGGTAGATCGCGAACGCGCCGCGGGTCGCGCCCACCCTCGACACCAGGGTGCCCATCAGCACGAACGCCAAGCCGGTGCCGAGCGCGCCCAGGGCGACCACCGCCGCGAACGCGTTCCATGCGAACGACGACCGGCTGAGCCCCCAGAGCCCGAATGGCGCGGTCCAGATCGAGGCGAGCGCGAGCATGCGGGCCATCGCCGGCAGCGCCCCGTACCGTTGGGTGAGGGGCGTGGCCACGTTGACGGCCACGCCGTAGCAGACGACCGCCAGCAACACCATCACGACGCCCAGCATCTCGCTCGTGCCCTTGCCCGCCGCCGGCAGCGCGATCAGGGCGATCCCGACGAATCCCACGCCGAGCCCGATCGCATGGGGGCGTCCAGGCCAGCGGCGAAGCATCAACGCGCCGATCGCCGCGGCGAAGATGGGGAGCGAGCCGTTGAGCAGGCCGGTGAGCGCCGAGGTGATGTGCTGTTCGGCCAGGGGGAACAGCGTGAAGGGGATGGCCACCCACAGCACCGAGATCACGACCAGCCGCGGCCGGTCGGCGCGATGGATGGGCTTCCTCGCGCCCGGCACCAGCCACAGCACGCCGGCTCCGAACAGCACGCGCAACCAGGTCACCAGCCCGGGTTCGAACGCCTCCAGTCCGATCGCGATGAACAGGAACGAAGATCCCCAGATGCCGCCGATCGCCGCGAACAGTCCCCAGTCGAGCGGGGTGAACGCCCCCCGGTGGGTGCCTTCGGTGGTGGTGAGGACCGAGCGCCGCCCGGCCGTCGGCTCGGCCGAGGTCATCGCAGCCGGGTGATCGAGCCCGGTGGCGGCTCGGGGTAGGCCTCGGGGTGAGCAGCCCAGGCCACGATCTCCAGGCCGTCCACGATGCGCGGTCCCGGCCTCGAGAAGAACGACGTGGCATCGACCGCGAACACGTTGCCGTTCCGCGCGGCGGGCGTGTCGGCGATCTCCGGGTGGGTCAGCAGGCGTTCGCCCTCTTCCTCGGCCTCTTCCAGGTAATAGCCGCACGGCATGAAGAGCAGCACCTCGGGCATGGCATCGCGGATCTCCCGGTGCGTGACGGTGTGCGAAGGCTCGCCCTTGTCGCTGAGCAGGTTGATGGCGCCGACGGCTTCGACCATCTCGGGTATCCAGTGGCCGGCCACGAACGGCGGCTCGGCCCAGTCCATGCAGAACACGCTCACCGAGGGCAGGCGCTGGGCCTGCTGCTTCACCGCAGCGACCCGTTCGCGCAGGGCCTCGGCGAGTTCTTTGCCGCGCGCTTCGGCACCGAGGAGCGATCCCACGGTCTCGAGCTGGGCGATGACGTCCTCGAGCGAATGCGGATCCAGCGAGACCACCTTGGTCCGGTCGCCGACACCGAGGGAGGCCAGGGCTTCCTCGACGTGCCCGGCCGGCACCGCGCACACGCGACACAGATCCTGGGTGAGGATGACATCGGGCTGCTCTCGCCTGAGCCGGTCGGTGTCCAACACGTAGAGCGGTTGCTCGGCGTCCATGCGTTCCCGAACCGCCGCGTCGATCTCGCGCGAACCCAGCGGCCGGCCCTGGGGGAGCGCGCTGCGCGAGACCACCGGCTTCGTCACCGCGTCGGGTGGGTAGTCGCACTCGTCGGTGACCCCGATCAGCGAATCGCCGAGACCGAGGGCGTACACGATCTCGGTGGCCGACGGCAGGAGGGACACGATCTTCATGCCGGCAATTCTCCCAGGGCTTGCTGATCCTCCAGGCGCCTCACCAGGTCGGAGAGGGCACGCCCCACGGTGGCGCCGTCCAGCACCCGATGGTCGAACGTGCAGCTAAGGGTGCAGGCCGGCCGAGCCACGACGTCGCCGTCCACGACGAGCGCCCGCGGCCCGATCACGCCGATCGCCAGGGTGATGCTGGTCCCGGGTGAAAGGATCGGGGTGCCTGCCTCGCTGCCGTAGCTGCCTGTGTTGCTGACGGCGACGGTCGCTCCGGTCATCTCGGCGGGGGTGAGCGATCCGGAGCGGGCGCCGTCGGCGAGGCGCTTGATCTCCGTGGCCAGGCCCGCGATGCCTCGGCTCGCCGCGTCGCGCAGCACCGCGACCACCAACCCTCGTTCCGTATCGACGGCGAGGCCGACGTTGATCGCCGCGCGCTCTTCGACGTCGCCGTCGCGCCACCGGGCATTGAGCGCGAGGTGCTCGGCCACCGTTCGCGCCAGCGCCGAGATCACCAGCGGGAGCGGCGAGGTGCCTAGCTC
>JBKPMF010000244.1:0-1931 GCA_046732015.1 Actinomycetota bacterium | reverse complement strand
CGTCGGGACAGTAGATCTTGAGGATGAGCAGCTGTCCGGCGAGATACCGCCGGTCGAAGACCACCGGCCGGCTCCCCGGCCCGGCGGCGCCGTTCGTGAGCATCGAGTTGAGCGTGGCACGCTTCAGCGCGTCGTTCGGGTCGTCGCACGTCGCTCCCCCGTCGCTCCCGAGAACGCGGACGACCTCATCGCGCGGGGGCGCCGTGGCACCCACGGTTTCGAGGGCAGCGATGAATTGGTCGGCCTTGGCGTTGGCGTCCTTGGTCTCCTTCGCGGAGCTGAACAGGACCAGCCCCACGATGACGAGGGCGAGGGTGACGAGTCCGACGCCGACGTAGATCAGGGTCCGCTCGCGCGGGTTCTGGGTCTCCTCCGGAGTGCTCATGACGTGGCCACCTCCTCGGCGTCGGGCTGCTTCCAGGAGGGCTTGCGGAGTCGATAGAAGAGGAATGGCACCAGCAGGCCGAGGCCGAGGGCACCACCACCGACGATCGCGAAGTACACACCCGAGTTGCCGGAGGCGAACTGCGACGGGGGGATGAACCCGACCAGGAGCGCCGCGAGCGAAGCCGCGAAGCCGACGCCGCACATGCCGATGAGCATCGGCGCGCGATAGCCACGTGGATGGTCGGGATCCTTGCGACGCAGCTGGATGGCGGCGACGAACATCAGCAGGTACATCATCAGGTAGACCTGGGTCGTGATCACCGAGAAGATCCAGTAGGCGCTGGACACGTCCGGGATCAACGCGTAGGCCAGGCCGATCACCGTGGTCAGGATGCCCTGCACGACCAGGATGTTCTGCTGCACGCCGTTCTTGTTGAGGCGCTGCAGGAACGGCGGGAGGTAGCCCTCCTGGCGCGAGATCAGCAGCAGCCCCCTGGACGGCCCGGCCAGCCAGGTCAGCATGCCGCCGAGCGAGGCCATCACCAGCATGATGCCCACGATCGGGGTCAGCCACTGGGTGCCGAAGTTCGCGAACACGGCGTCGAACGCCTGCATCACACCGGCGGTCAGGGACAGCTCCTTGGAGGGAACCACCCAGCTGATCGCCAGCGCGGGAAGGATGAAGATCGCCAGGACCAGGCCCATGGCGAGGAACATCGACCGGGGGAACTCCCTGCCCGGGTTCTTCAACGACGACACGTGCACCGCGTTCATCTCCATGCCGGAGTACGACAAGAAGTTGTTGACGATCAGCACGAGGCTGGACAACCCCGCCCAGGCCGGCAGCAGGTGGCTGGAGTCCATCGGCGCGGCCGACTCGTTTCCCTGCCCGAGGAAGACCACGCCGAGGACGACCAGCACGGTGCCTGGGATCAGAGTCCCGATGATCAGGCCACCGCTGGCCAGACCTGCGACGCCCTTCGTGCCGCGAGACGAGACCCACACGCCGGACCAGTAGACGACGATGATGACCGCCGCGGTCCACACCCCGCTACTGGCCAGCTCCGGGTTGAACACGTAGGCGAGCGTGCTCGCGACGAACCCGAGCAGGCTCGGGTAGTAGAAGATCGTCATCGCGAACTGGCACCACACCGCGAGGAAGCCCATCGGCTTCGAGATCCCCTCGGACACCCACTTGTAGACGCCGCCGCTCCAGCCGGAGGCCAGCTCGGCGGAGACGAGCGACGTGGGAAGGAGGAACACCACGGCGGGCAGGAGGTAGAGGAAGACGCACGCCAGCCCGTAGACGGCCATCGTGGGCGCGGCGCGCAGGCTCGCGACGGAGCTCGTCGTCATCATCGCGAGGGCGATCCACGAGATGTAGTTGCTCGCCGGAATGGCGGCGCGTGCCCGGGACGACGTGGCGGGTACCGCCGGCCCCTCGGCGGCGTCTGCCGCGCTCATGTCGCCCGCTCCTCGTCGCTGCGGTGCACTGCTGCGTGCTCTGGGTGCATCTCGACCGCCTCCTCGGCGCAGTCGTGGAC
>JBKPMF010000243.1:0-5969 GCA_046732015.1 Actinomycetota bacterium | reverse complement strand
GGACGAAGGGGACCGTCTTGCGCATGGGTTGAGGCTCCTTTCGTTCCCGCGCTCGGGGGTGGGCGCGGCTAGTCGCAGAAGGACGGGTCGGGGGCGGTGCACGGTTCCGGCGAGGGTGGTGGCGGGGGCGGGGGGTTGCTGTGGTGCATCGACGAGGTGGTATCTGTCGGCTCCTCGACCGGCGGTGGAGGCGGAACGGGCAGGGTCACCGATCGCGACCGCGACATCGTGCGCGTGCCGTTCTCACCGATCGCGATGATCCCGAAGGAGTAGGTGGCGCCGGGGGTGAGCCCGCCGACGGTGTAGGTGGGCCGACCCGCCCGCCGCTCGCCGATCTTCACCCCGTCGCGCCAGATCTCGTAGTGGTCGACCTTCGACCCTCGGGTCGGCGCCAGCCATGTCAGGGTGACGCTCGAGGTGGACTTGGTGAGCCGCAGATGCTTGGGCCGCCCGACGTCCTCGGGGGCGGTCGCCACCACCAGGGTCACCGTGGCACCCGGCTGCAGCGCCGTGCCGGCGGCGGGTCGCTGCGCGATCACCGTGCCCGGGTCGGCCTTGCGGGACTCCCGCCGGTGAACCAGCGCGATGAACCCATCGTCGCGGAGCGACCGGACGGCGGCTTCACGCGTCAGCCCCACGGCGCTGGGCGCCGGCGGAAGCACCACGGGCGAACTCGCTGCGACCGGCGACGGCACGGCCGGCTTGGCGGGCGCCGCCTGTGGCTGGGGTCCACCCCGGGTGAGCACCACGATCGCGGCCACCGTGGCCACCACGAAGGCCAGGAAGCTCAAGGAGAAGGCGTGTTCACTCGGGCGGAACGGCCGGCGAGGCGGCGGACTGTACGCGGGCGTGGCGAACACCATCCGGCGCTCCTCCACTGCCAGAGCCCAGGCCCAGGTGTCCACGGCCCAGCGGGCATCGGATTCGGAGACCTCGCGGCGGGTGACGAGCTGGGCGGCGAGTTCGTCGAACCGGCCGGGCGGCACCCCCGCGTCGCGTTCGTGGATCAGCTCCCGGGCGATCCCGAGTTCGGCGGCGGCGACGAGCAGATCGACCTCCTCGTCATGCTCGCCCGCGGCAGCCCGCAACAGCGTCCGGAGTCGGGTCGGTTCGTCGACGATCCAGGGACCTTCACGGTCCAACAGCTCGGCCAGCCGGCCGGCGACGCCCTCGGGGGAAACCGGTACTTCGATCAGGGCTGGGTACTCCTTCCACGCCCGCGGAAGGGGAAGGCCTCCGTTCTCCGGCGAGGCTACCGCCGACGTGGCCTAGCGTCCAGCAAGGTTCGTATCGTTGTTGTGATGAACGACGACCCGATCGTTGCGCTCGAGGACGTCACCGTGACGGTCGAGGGCCGCCGGATCCTCGGGCCGGTCTCGGTGCGCGTCGGCGCCGGGGAACGATGGGTCCTGTTGGGGCCCAACGGCGGCGGCAAGACGACCCTCCTCGGCGTGATCGGCGCCAGGCGCCAGCCGTCGTCGGGAACGGCCCGGGTGTTGGGCTTGACCTTCGGGCACGGCGACCTTCGAGATCTCCAGCCAAGGATCGGCCACGCCAGCCATTCTTTGTCAGACCTGTTCCCCGGCGGGCTCAGCGTGATGGACGTCGTGCTCACCGGCACCCGCTCGGTGCTCTCGCCGTGGTTCCAGGACTACGACCGGTCGGAGCGAGCCCGAGCCGAGGCACAGCTGGTCGCGGTGGGATGCGCTGAGCTCGCCGGGCGTGGGTTCGCGACCTGCAGCCAAGGAGAACGACAGCGGGTGCTGTTGGCGCGAGCCATGGTGGCCGAGCCACGCCTGCTCGTGTTGGACGAACCCTCGGCCGGACTCGACCTTCCCTCCCGCGAAGCCTTGATCGCCGCGCTGGAACGTTCGGTCCGCGAACGAGCTGACCTCACCGTCGTGCTGGCGACCCATCACCTGGAGGAGATCCCACCGTCGGCCACCCACGCGGCGCTGCTCCGCGATGGATGCCTGGTGAGCTCGGGCCCGATCCATGAGGCGCTCACCCGCGAGCACCTGGCCGCGTGCTTCGGGGTCGACGTCGAGGTGTCGCGTCACGAGGGCCGATGGTTCGGCGCGGCGCGGATGAGCGAGTAGCCGACCAGGTCAGCGTTCGAGTTCGACGCAGGCCGTGATGCCCAGGTGCAAGGCCAGCGACGTGGCTCCCGCCCACAGCAACAGCGCGATCACGGCGAGCAGCGGGCCGTACGTCTGGCTGGTCGAGTTCGACAGCGCGAAGTACAGGCTCAGCAGGCCGGTGAACACCCCCCAGAGCACGACCGCGATCGCGGTTCCCGCCATCAGGTGACGGGTCGAACCGAGTCGACGGACGGGGGCCACACGCAGCAGCAGCATGATCCCGGCGGCGGCGACCAGTAGCCCCAGGGGCCACCGCACGACTTCCCAGATCACACGGGCGCCGCCTTCGAGGCCGAGTCCGTCGACCACCGGTCCACCCGCGCCGATCAGGACGACGCCGGCCGACAGCAGGATCCCCACCGGGATGGCGAGGAGGAGTGCCAGCCCGTAGCGCTTCGCGGTGGGCCGGTCGTGATCGAGTCCGGAGAGTCGGTTGGCGCTGCGTTCCACCTGGGCCACCGCGAACATCCCGGCGACCAGGGCCCCGATTAGCCCCACGATGGCTGCCGTCGCTCCCCCGCTGGCCCCCTGCGCTGCGGCCTCGGTGAGGAGCTTGCCGGAGGGTCCGGGAGAGAGCATCTCCACGAGGTGCTGCACGGTGCTGCGGACCTCCGCGATGTGCAACATGCTCGCCAGCCCGACGAGCGCGATGAGCCCCGGGATCACCACCAGCATGACCTGGTAGGCGAGACCGCGGGTATGGCTGGTTCCATCCGCGCGTCGGAAATGCCGGACGACATCCTTGAGGAACGCGCCCGCGCTCCTGGCAGGTGCGGCAGGCAAGGTGGTGGTGGGGTCTTCCATGAGGGTCGGCATGTCGGGTCCCTCCCCGGCGCTCTGTCCGTTCAAACGTCCGGGCGCGGGTCGGGCCCCACGGGTTAGGCTCGCCGTCGATGAGCGAGGACGAGATCAGGCGCGCGTGGTTCCTCGATCCGTCCGAGCGAGGGAACGCCTCGACCACGATCGATCGGCGCCGCGGCGACGGACTCGCCTGGTCGGTCGGCAATCGTGTCGAGCTCCTGATCCACGGCCGGCCCTACTTCGAGCGCTTGCACGCCGCGCTGTGCGACACGAAGGAAGGCGACGCCGTCTCGTTCACCGACTGGCGAGGTGACCCCGACGAACAGCTCGTCGATTCGACGGACCTGGCGAACACGCTCTCCGACCTCGCTGCCCGTGGCGTGAGGGTCCGAGGCCTGGTGTGGCGCTCACACTCGAAGCTCACCGGTTTCCACATGGAGCGGCATGTCGAGCTCGCCCAGGACGTGAACGCCAAAGGGGGCCTTGTGCTCCTCGACCAGCGGGTCGCCAGAGCAGGCTCTCACCACCAGAAGTTGGTCTTGATCCGCCATAAGGACGCCTGGCGCCCGGACCTGGCGTTCGTGGGCGGGATCGACCTGTGTCACGGCCGCCGGGACGACGAGCGCCATCTCGGTGACGAGCAGCCCGAGGAGATGGACGACCAGTACGGCGAGCACCCCCCATGGCACGACATCCAGGTCTGCATCCGGGGCCCTGCGGTGGGCGACCTCGATCACACGTTCCGCGAGCGCTGGCAGGACCCCACCCCGCTCGAAGAACACCGAACGCCGCTGCGCGTCCTCGTGTCCCGATGGTCGAAGCAGCCGGAGCTTCGCGACCAGCTTTCCGAGCAACCCCCGGATCCGGCGCCTGAAGGTTCGCAGGCGGTCCAGGTGCTCCGCACCTACCCGTCGAAGCGGCCCGCGTTCTCGTTCGCCCCCGACGGGGAACGGAGCATCGTCCGGGCCTACCGACACGCGTTCGAGCGGGCGCGGTCCCTGATCTACGTCGAGGACCAGTACCTGTGGTCGGACGACGTGGGTGCGCTCTTCGAGGACACGTTGGAGCGCCGGTCCGACCTGAAGCTGATGATCGTCGTGCCTCGCATCCCCGACCGCAACGGCATCTTCTCCGGGCCACCGCACCGCCTCGCGCAACTGGAACTCGTCGACCGACTCACCAAGTTCGGGCCGGACCGCTTCCAGATCTTCGACCTCGAGAACGAGGCGGGGACACCGATATACGTGCACGCCAAGACGATCGTCGTCGACGACGTGTGGGCCGCGGTGGGATCGGACAACCTGAACCGCCGCTCGTGGACCAACGACTCGGAGCTCTCGTGCGCCATCCTGGACGCCGAACGCGATGAGCGGGAACCCCGGGATCCGGCGGGGCTGGGAGACGGAGCGCGTTGGTTCGCCCGGTCGCTCCGGCTCACCTTGCTCCGCGAGCATCTCCAGCAGGATGACGACGAAGGGCTGGTGGATCCGGTCGACGCGTTCGATCGGGCTCGACGATCCGCTGATGCGCTCGACGCCTGGCACGCGGGTGGCGAGCGAGGGCCACGCCCCGTCGGTCGTCTGCGTCACCATCGCCTCCCCGACGTCCACTGGTGGGAGCGGTGGTGGACGCGGCCGCTGTACCGCTCTGTCGCCGATCCCGACGGACGCCCCCGCGCCCTGCGCCGGGCCGGACGCTACTGAGCTCCACCGCGATCCAGCACAACGCGCACCAGCCCCATCCCAGCGCCAAGCCGCCGATGACGTCGGAATACCAGTGAACGCCCAGGAACACCCTCGACCACGCGACCACCATGGCGATCGTCACGGCTCCGATGGCCATCCCACGGCGCACCGAAGGCGACCGCCCACTCGCCAGCACGATGACGATCGCGGCGTAGGCCGCCGCGGCGGCGGCCGAGTGTCCACTGGGGAACGAGCTGCCGACCGGCGTCACGATCTGCGAGAGCGTCGGACGCGGGCGGTCCACCACACCCTTCACGGCGTTGTTCAGCACGATCTCGCCGGCGATCGTGACCACGACGAACACCATGGGCCACGGGCTCCGTGTACGGACGAACATGAACAGGCCGACGACGATGCCCAGGATGCACACCGTGATGGTGGCGCCCAGGTGGGTGAGGACCCGGAAGACGAGGCCATCCCCGCCTCGGTCGGCCACCCACGTCGCGATCGGAAGGTCAAGGGCGACGGGGCGGTGCCCTGAGGCCACGATGCCCAAGATCACGACCGCCGTGACGCAGAGCGCGGCCCCCACCTTGACGGCCTTGGGCACCCGCGCACTCATCGCCGGATGTTTGCCGTTCACCGAGAAGGAGAAACCTCTTGCCATGCGAACGGACGACACGGCACATCGGCTGGGCAGACGCTTCCAGGGCCATCATCCCGCGACCGTCGCAGTGGGGATCGCCGTAGCGGGCGCCCTGCTGCTGACACTGATCGTCGTGGGGATCGGACTCTCCCTCACCGAAGGGCTCCTGAGCGGGCCGCTCGGACGATGGGACGAGCGGGTGAACGACTGGTTCCTGGCGCATCGAACGGCCGGGCTCGATCCCTGGGCACATCTCGGGTCGACGATCGCGATGACCGGGAGCGTCCTGGCAGTGGCGGCCGTGGTGGTGATCGTCCTGTTCATCGCGCGACGGTGGAGCGACGCCGCGTTCCTGGTCACCGCACTCGCGGTCGAGGTCTCGGTGTTCCTCATCACGACGGTGCTGGTTGCCCGGCCTCGCCCGACCGTTCCGCAACTCGAGCCGGCTCCGCCCACGTCGAGCTTCCCGTCCGGGCACACCGCGGCCGCGATCGCGCTGTATGTCGGCCTCGCGATGCTCTTGAGTCCGCACGTCCGTTCCACCGGTCTCAAGGTCCTGATCTGGGCCGTGGCGATCTCGTTCCCGGTGTTCGTGGCGGTTTCCCGCGTGTATGCGGGTATGCACCACGTCACCGATGTGCTGGCCAGCGTGATCGTCGGGGCGGGGGCGTTGATGGTGGCGTCGCTCGCCATCCG
>JBKPMF010000242.1:0-7189 GCA_046732015.1 Actinomycetota bacterium | reverse complement strand
TCCCACAGGGGTGCCAGCCGCTCGTCGTCGGGGGCGATCGAGGCGCCGGCGTCATCGCGCAGATGCAGTCCGAGGTCCTTCCACACCTTGAGCCCACGTGCCCCGGCATCGGCCGCCTGATGCAGCTGGGAGGCGAGGCGTTCACCGCACCCGCCTCCGCTCGCAACCTCGTGCCAGTCCACCTGCGCGAACGTGACGAACCGCCCCGGATGGGCCCGGTCGTACCGGTCGAGGTTGGCCTGCAGCTCCTCACCGCGCATCCCGTCGAGGTTCACGATCGCGGCGACGTTGGCGGCATCCATCACCTCGAGCAGGGCCGCCACGTTGGGCGCGGCCCAGCCGGACGTGAGCCATCGCCCCAGATGGTTGTGGACGTCGACCGCGGGGAACCGTGCCCTCGGCACCTGGTGCTCAGCGATACGCAACGCCGCCACGGGCCGGAACCGGCGCAGCCGAAGCTCCCGTACCTCCTCGTCGTTGGTCACACGGTCACCACGTCGACGCCGGCCTCGCGGAGTTCGGCGAGCAGACCGAGATCGGCTCCGGCGTCGGTGATCACCTCGTGGACGCGATCGATCGGGCAGATCTGCGCGAACGCCACGAGGCCGATCTTCGAGCTGTCCGTCACCACGACGACGTGGCGCGCCCGTTCGATCAGGGCCAGGTTCGTGTGCGCCTCCACCTCGTGGTGCGTGGTGATGCCGGCGGTGGGCGAGATGCCGTCCACCCCGAGGAACACGACGTCCAGGTTGAGCCCGGCGAGCGCCTGCTCGGCGAGGGGACCGACCAGCTCGTAGGACTCCGGGCGCGCGTACCCGCCGGTGACCACCAGCTTCAGGTTGGGACGGATCGCGAGTTCGCTCGCGATGTTCAGGGCGTTCGTGACCACGGTGAGGCGCTGGCGGTCGATCACGGCGCGCGCCACCTCGGTGGTGGTGGTGCCACCGGTGAGCCCGATCGCCACGCCGTCGGCGACGCGCGAGGCGGCCTCGGCGGCGATGCGCTTCTTCTCCTCCTGGTGGCGCGCGCTCTTGTAGCGCAGCGGCAGTTCGTACAGGACGCCCTGGGCCACCGCGCCCCCATGGGTGCGCGTCAGCATGCGCTGGTGCTCGAGGAACTCGAGATCACGCCGGACGGTCGCCGCCGAAACATCGAGTTCGGTCGCGAGATCGGCCACACCCACCGAGCCGTCGTTCGCCAGGGCCTCGAGGATGGCGCTGAGCCGTTCCGACTGGCGCATGCGCCGAAGTATAGGTGGCGCATGCACGGTTGGATTGCGTTTCTGCTCGTTTGAAGCGTATGGTGCGCAGGAATGAGCGAGACGGACCGGGAGATCGCGAGCCAGCCTTCGTGCTGGGAGCGGGCGCAGGCCCTCGCGACGCAGATCACCTCGCGATTGCCGGCCCCCGGCGAACGCGTCGCCGCCGTGGGGTGTGGCACCTCGTGGTTCATGGCGCAGGCCTATGCCGCGTTGCGGGAAGGGTCCGGTGTGGGCGAGACCGACGCCTTCACCGCCTCGGAGTTCCCACCCGGCCGCACCTACGACCGCATCGTCGCCATCAGCCGGAGCGGCACCACCACCGAGGTGGCCCGGTTGGTCGAACAGGTCGCGGCACCGACCACCGCGATCACCGCCGTGGCGGGCACGCCCGTCCCCGAACTCGCCCGCGATGCCGTGGTCCTGGACTTCGCCGACGAGCGCTCCGTGGTGCAGACCCGGTTCGCCACCACCGCGCTCGCACTGTTGCGTGCGCACACCGGTCATGACCTCACCGACGCGATCGCCCAGGGCGAGGAGGCCGCCGCCGCCGACCTCGCCGTCGACCCCACCGCGTTCGATCACTTCGTGTTCCTGGGGCACGGATGGACGGTGGGACTGGCCAACGAGGCGGCCCTGAAGATGCGCGAGGCCGCGCAGGCCCACACCGAGGCCTATCCCGCCATGGAGTACCGGCACGGGCCGATCAGCCTGGCCGGACCCGGTTCACTCGTCTGGCTGTTGGGAACGCCCGACCCCGCGGTCGCCGACGACGTGCGAGCGACCGGCGCTACGGTCGTGCTCGCCGAGGGCGATCCCATGGCCGAGCTCATCCGGATCCAGCGCTCCGCCGTGGCTGTGGCCTCCGCCCGTGGCCTCGATCCCGACCATCCCCGCAACCTGACCCGATCCGTCGTGCTGTCGTGATGCGTAGGAGGAAGAAGATGAAGCGTCGATCCCTGTTCGTGCTCCTCACCGTGATGGCGTTGATCGCCGCCGCGTGCTCGGGCGGCGACGACGGTGCCACCGACGCCTCGGACTCCGGCGGCGGCGGCGGTGAGCCGGTCCAGATCACGCTGTGGCACGGCTACGGCGAGCCAGGCGTGCGCAACGGCGTCGAGAACTACGAGGCCGACTCGATGCAGCAGCTGATCGATGAGTTCAACCAGACCCACCCCGACATCGTGGTCGACAACGTGTTCTGCTGCTCCAACGACAATGCGCTGCAGAAGGTCACCGTGGCCCTGCAGGGCGGCCAGCAGCCCGACATCACCTACCAGTACGGCACCTCGCTCCCACAGCTGTCCAACACGCCGGGCATCATGGATCTCACCGACCGCGTGGCCGAGCCCGACTTCGGCTGGGACGACTTCTTCCCCGGCGCCCAGGCGGCCTCCACGGTAGACGGTCGCGTGCTGGGGATCCCCGCGCTGATCGACAACCTCGCGATCGTCTACAACAAGCAGCTGTTCGAGGAAGCGAACATCGACCCCCCCACGGCCGACTGGACGTGGGAGGACTTCCGCACGGCCGCCAAGGCGCTCACCGACCCGGCGACGAAGCAGTACGGGTTCGCGTTCCCCGCCGACGCCAGCGAGGACACCGTGTGGCACTACGACGCGATGCTGTGGGAGGCGGGTGGCGACATCCTCAACGCCGACAACACCGAGGCGGCGTTCAACTCCGAGGCCGGTCTCACCGCGATGAACACCCTGCGCGACATGGCCGTCACTGACCAGAGCGTGTACCTCGACCTGCAGAACTCCAAGATCGACGACCTCTTCAACACCAGCAAGGTCGGCATGGTGATCACCGGGCCGTGGGCGCTGTCGGGCTACCCCGACATCGACTACGGGGTCCAAACCATGCCCAGCTACGACGGCTCGAACCACGAGACGATCGCCGGCCCCGACATGTGGGTGCTCTTCGACAACGGCGAGGAGCGCGCCGCGGCGGCGTGGGAGTTCATCGCCTGGCTCACCGCGGCCGAGCAGGTGCAGAAGGACTCCATGCTGACCGGCCACCTGCCCACCAGGCAGTCGGTCCTCGACACACCCGGGTTCACCGAGGACTTCGGCAAGAAGTTCCCCGGCAACGACGTGTTCGCCGAGAACCTCGCCAACGTCAAGAAGGCACGGCCAGTGCTCGCCAGCTATGACCAGATCTCCCAGGCCATGGGCCAGGCGATCGTGGCCGTGCTGCTGGGCGAGAAGGACCCGCAACAGGCGTTGGACGAGGCCTCCGAGACGGTGAACGGCATCCTGGCGGTCCCGGGCTAGCGATGAGCGCCGTCGTCGGCGCCACGGAGGTCGCAGGTCGGGACGCGGGCCGGTTCCGCCGGTTCCTCACTTCCGACCATGTGGCCGGGTGGGCGTTCATCCTGCCGTCGGTGGCGTTGATCCTGCTCTTCGGGCTGTTCCCGATCGTGTGGGGCCTGGTGCTCTCGATGCAGAAGGCCTCGCTGCTGAGCCCCGTGCGGCCCTTCATCGGGTTGGACAACTACCGCGCGATCCCGAAGGACCCGCTGACGCGCAAGGCGGCACTCAACACCCTGATCTACACGGTGCTGTTCGTGCCGATCTCGATCTCGCTCGCGCTGTTCGTGGCCACCGCGCTCAACCGGAAGATCCGGCTGATCCGGTTCTACCGGCTTGCGGTGTTCATCCCGGTGGTGGCCTCGACGATCGCCACCGGGATCATGTTCCTGTGGCTGCTCGACAAGGACTTCGGGCTCGCGAACTACGCGCTGGGCAAGGTGGGGCTGGGGCCGTTCGGCTTCTTCGCCTCGCCGTCGCAGGCCCTGCCGTCGCTGGTGATCATGACGGTGTGGGGCTGGCTGGGCTTCGACACGATCGTCTATCTCGCGGCGCTCCAGGGAGTGCCGGCCGCGTTGGTGGAAGCGGCAGCGATCGACGGTGCCGGCCGGTGGAGCACGTTCCGCAACGTCACCCTCCCGCTGCTCGGGCCGGCCACCCTGTTGCTGGTGGTGTGGTCCACGATCTCGTCGCTGCAGTTGTTCGACGAGGTGTACTTCGTCACCAAGGGCGGTCCGCTCAACTCCACGAGCGTCGTGGTGTTCCGGGTGTTCCAGCTGGCGTTCACGTCAGGCGTGCCGGCGGCGGGCTACGCGGCGGCGATCGCCTACGTGCTGTTCATCGTGATCCTGATCATCACGCTGGGACAGTTCTGGTTCGGCAACCGGGTGGTGCATTACCAGGCATGAGCGCCGCGACCGTGGATCCGCGCACGCTGGCCGGCGAGACCGGGATGGTGGAACGAACACGCGTCCGATGGCTGCCGTTCAGCCCGTGGCACCTGCTGCTGATGCCGATGGCGCTGATCATGCTGGTGCCGTTGGTGTGGATGGTGATCACGTCGCTCGAGACGCTCGATCAGACGCGCCACTTCCCTCCCCTCTTGTGGCCCGGCGCGCTTCAGTTCGAGAACTACCCCGAGGCGCTGCGGGCCGCACCGTTCGCCCGATGGTTCTGGAACACCGCCCTGGTCACGACGACGGTGGTGGCGGCGAACCTGCTCCTGTGTTCGCTGGCCGCCTACGCGTTCGCGCGCATGCAGTTCCTGGGCAAGAAGGCGATCTACTTCTTGCTGCTAGCCACCCTGATGGTGCCGCTCCAGGTGGTGCTGGTGCCCACGTTCCTGATCGTGAAGCAGATGGGGCTGATCAACCACCTCGGCGCACTGATCGTGCCGAACCTGGCCAACGTCTTCGGCATCTTCATGCTGACGCAGTTCTTCCGCACGCTGCCGATCGAACTGGAGGAAGCCGCTCGCATCGACGGCGCGTCGCGCCTGAAGATCCTGTTCATGATCGTGCTGCCGCTCTCGGCGCCGGCGCTCGCGACCCTGGCGGTGATCCAATTCATGTGGACGTGGAACGATTTCCTGTGGCCGCTCGTCACGATCTACAACGAACCGGCCTACACCTTGCAGCTGGGGTTGCAGGCATTCCAGGGCTCGCACCTCACCGAGTGGAACCTGTTGATGGCGGGCAACGTGATGAGCATGGTGCCGATGCTCGTGCTCTTCCTGCTGGCGCAGCGGTGGTTCATCCGCGGCATCGCGACCCAAGGCCTGAAGGGATAGCGCTGTGGCCCAGGTGACGTTCGAGCACGTATCGAAGGTGTTCCCGCCGAACAAGGGCGAGGCGGGCGTGATCGCCGTCGACGACCTCTCGCTCGAGGTGGGGGACGGCGAGTTCCTGATCTTGGTGGGTCCGTCGGGGTGCGGGAAATCGACGGCGCTTCGCATGGTCGCCGGCCTGGAGAAGATCAGCGCCGGCGAGATCCACGTCGACGGCCAGCGCATCAACGACGTGCCGCCCAAGGAGCGCGACATCGCGATGGTGTTCCAGAACTACGCGCTGTACCCGCACATGACGGTGGCCAAGAACCTGGCATTCGGCTTGAAGCAGCGCAAGACCCCGCGCGAGGACCTGCAGCGCCGGGTCGCCGAGATGAGCGACCTGCTGGGCCTCGAGTCCCTGATGCAGCGGCGGCCGGGACAGCTCAGTGGCGGGCAGCGCCAGCGTGTCGCGATGGGTCGCGCACTGGTGCGCGAGCCCAAGGTCTTCCTGTTGGACGAACCGCTGTCGAACCTCGACGCGAAGCTCCGCGTGCAGATGCGCGCCGAGCTGAAGAAGCTGCACCATCGACTGGGGATCACCACCCTCTACGTCACGCACGACCAGGTCGAGGCGATGACCCTCGGCGACCGCATCGCGGTCATGAACGACGGCGCGCTCCAGCAGCTCGGCGTGCCGCAGGACGTCTACGACCGGCCGGCGAACGTGTTCGTGGCGGCGTTCATCGGCTCTCCGCCGATGAACCTGTTGCGCGGTGAGGTGGCCGGCGGCGTCGTGAGCGCGGAGACGTTCTCGTTCGGACGAGACGGCCTTGCCGACGGCCCCGTAACGGTCGGGGTGCGCCCCGAGAGCTTCACGGTCGACGGTGCCGGCGGAGCAGGTCCGCGGATCGACCTGCGCATCGACGTCGTCGAACCCCTGGGCGACGAGGTCCTCGTGCACGGGACCGTGGATGCGCGAGCCGCGGAGAGCGGTGCCGAGGAAGAGGACGCCACGCTGCTGGCCGATCAGAGCACGCGTGCCCCCGTGACGGTTCGCCTGGCCCCAGACGTGCGTCCCACCCCGGGCGACACCATGCCGCTCACCGCGGAACCGAGCGCGATCCACCTCTTCGACGCCGGAACCGGCGACCGCCTGAACTAGTCGGACGTGGCACTGGGGGTGGCGACCCCGTAGACGAACTCATCCCCGGTGGTGGCTGCGTCGACATGCCACCCGAGCGGGGCGAGTTCCTCGACGATGCCCTCCGGGGTGTAGAAGATCTTCACGATCGTGAACTCGCGGCCGTCGTGGAGCTGGCGGACGTGCGCGAAGTCGTGGCCCTCGGAGGCTTGGATGCCCGGGTTCGACGGACGTGTCTCGCCCTCGTGCCGGTCATCGGCGAAGAACACGCGACCGTCGGGCTTCAGCCAGCGAGCGATCCGCGCCCAGAACTCCGCGAAGCGCTGCGGCGGCACGTGCGACAGCAGGAACGTGAACACGATCTCATCGAACCGGCGCCCACCGGGCGGCTCCCACTCGTAGATGTCGGCCTGGATGTACTCGACCGATGGATCGTCGCCGATCCGGGCCCGGTTGATCTCGAGTACCGATGCCGACGCGTCCATGGCGATCAGCGACGTCGCGCGTGGGGCGATGCGCCGCGTGATCAATCCGGTACCCGCAGCGAGTTCCAGCACGTCACCCGAGGCATCGAACTCGTCGATCGCCGCTTCGAGCCTGGCCACCTCCTCGAACCACCGTGCGTTGGCTTCGGGCCCCATGTCGAAGGGACCTCGCCGGTACCAGACGTCGTCGTACTCGGACGCGCGTGCTTCGTAGTAGTGAGC
>JBKPMF010000241.1:0-5596 GCA_046732015.1 Actinomycetota bacterium | reverse complement strand
CGCGCCGGTCCTCTTCGCCCATGCCGCCCCACACCCCGGCGTCCTGGCAGGAGTCGAGCGACCATTCGAGACAGTCGGCGCGGACCGGGCACTCGTGGCACACGGCGATCGCGCGCCGGGTCTGTTCGACGGCCGGACCCGTGCTTCCGATCGGGAAGAACAGCTCCGGGTCCTCGCCGATGCACCTGGCCTGCTGGATCCACCACATCTCGGCGGGGTCTCGCTTGAACTTCGGTTCAATCATCGTTCACCGTTCGACGAGCGTGGACAGACCTGGTCTGGAACGAGTGGAGCGTAATGTCTGAACGGCCGTTCAGTCAAGACCATCCCCTGGTGGTCGCCCACCGTGGGGCCTCGGCCAGCCACCCCGAGAACACACTGGAGGCGTTCGAGGCGGCGATCGCCGCCGGCTCCGATGCGATCGAGTTCGATGTGCGGCTCACCGCCGAGGGAGCGCCGGTGGTGATGCACGACGCCACGGTCGATCGAACCACGGACGGCCGCGGGCCGGTCCGTGCGATGTCCCTCGCGGAGATCGGCGCGCTGCGTATCCAGGCGGGTGGCGGCTCGACGCATGTACCCACGCTGCGCGAAACCCTCGAGCTCGTGTCCGGCCGCATCGGGATCGACGTCGAGATCAAGAACATCCCGGGCGAACCCGACTTCGACGGCCAGGGCCAGCCGGTGGTCGAGGCCGTGCTCGAAACGCTGACCGCGGTGGGGTTCGCGGGCCCGGTCATGGTCACGAGCTTCAATCCGTGGTCGGTGGCGTGGGCGCGCGAACGGGAACCGCAGCTCATCACCGGGCTGCTCACCGACCCCGGCGTGGAGGCCCCGGTCGCGCTCGCCTTCGCCCGCGAGCAGGGGCATCCGTGGGTCCTGCCGTTCTCGGGGATGGTGACGGCCGCGGGTCCGTCCTGGCCTGCGGACGTGCACGCGCTCGACATGTCGCTGGGGACATGGGTGGTCGACGACCCCACGGCAGCGCTGGCGCTCATGCGATCGGGGGTCGACGCCGTCGCCACGAACGACCCGGGGCCGCTCGTACGGGCGCGTCGCGAGGCGCTCGGCTCTTGATCTGGCGGCGCAAGCGGCTGCCCGAGGAGTTGGAAGGGCCGTTCGAGGCGTTCGGCGCGGTGCTGGCCGAGGTGGAGCCGGCGAAGGCGGCCCTCACCGAGGTCATGCCCACGACGCGGATGCCGGGGGTCTCGCTGCCCGACGCCCTGGTGGAGTTCGAGGCACGGCTCTCGGCGGCCGAGGCCCTCATGCCTGCGTGGCGCCGTCCGGAGGTGGAGCAGGAGTGGGTGGCCTGCGAGGCCGGCCTGCGAGCGGCCTTCGAGCGGGCCCGCCGTTTCCGGGAGGGTCCCCCGGACCTCGGCGGGTTCGAGGGTCTGATCTGGGCCGTGGAAGAGCTCCTGGATCCGCTCGAGCCGTTCCGGGCTGCGGCGGAGCGGTTCCGGCGACTGAGGGTCTCGTGAATCCACGCGACGCCCCGGTCCGCCGCGGCGGTACGCTCTCGCCATGACGCCCTCTTCCAGCCTTCCCGTCGGCGAGACGGTCGAGATCCGCGCCGCCGATGCGCCCTCGTCGGCGCCGATGGAGGGCCGCTTCGTGCGGCTCGTGCCGGTGGAGCCGAGTCACGCGACCACGCTGTTCGCGGCCTCGCACGGCGACGAGGCGATTGAAGCCATGTGGACCTACCTGTCGTACGGACCGTTCGCCGACGAAGCGCAGATGCGGAGCTGGCTCGAGGGCATCGCCGGATCCGACGATCCGCGGTTCTTCACCGTGATCGATCTCGCGACCGGTGATCCGGTCGGCGTGGTCATCTACCTCAACATCGTGGTGCCGGACCGCAGGATCGAGCTGGGGCACATCTGGTACGTGCCGGCGGCCCAACGGGGCCGGGCGAACACGGAGACGGCCTACCTGCTGATGCGCCGGGCGTTCGATGAGCTGGGCTAGCGGCGGGTCGAGTGGAAGTGCGACGCGCTGAACGCCCGGTCGCGCGCCGCCGCCGAACGGCTCGGGTTCACCTTCGAAGGCGTGTTCCGCCAGCACATGATCGTGAAGGGGCGCAACCGCGACACGGCGTGGTTCTCGATCACGGACGTCGAGTGGCCCGCTCGCCGCGCGGCGATCGAAACGTGGCTGGCGGCCGACGATCCGGGCTCGGTCTCGCTCCGGGATCTCACGGCCGCCCGCTGACGCCCTGCCGCACCGCTCGCCGTTCCCTATCGTGGTGAGGTCATGACCGTCGTCAGCCTGATCGGCATCGAGAAATCCTTCGGCTCCTGGCCCGTGTTGCGGGGGGCCGACCTCGAGGTGGGCGACGGCGCGCGCATCGGGATCGTCGGCCCCAACGGCGCCGGCAAGTCGACGTTGCTGCGCATCCTGTCGGACGAGGAGACCCCAAATGCCGGCGAGGTGGTCCATCGCAAGCAGTTGGTGATCGCCACGCTGGAGCAGAACCCGGACGGCGACGAACGCACCGCCGAGCAGACCGTGATGGCCGCGCGCCCGGACATCGCCGCGCTCGACGCCGATCTGCGCGCGGTGGAGGCGGAGCTGGCTCGCCCCGAGGTGGTGGCGGACCTGTCGAAGATGGATCGTGTTCTCGTCCGCCAGCAGGAACTGCTGGACCGTTGGGTGGAAGCCGGCGGCCCCGGGCTGTCGGGCGAGGCCCGGAGCCTCCTGGTGTCGCTCGGTATCGAGGGGGCCGACCTCGATCTGCCGACGACGTCGCTGTCGGGCGGCCAACGCAAGCTGGTGGCGCTGGCGGCGTGCCTGATCCAGCAGCCCGGGCTCCTGCTGCTCGACGAGCCCGAGACCCACCTGGACGCCGATCGCCGCGCGCAGCTCGAGGCCATCGTGGCCGAGTTCCCGGGGGCCGTGGTCACGGTCTCGCACGACCGGTACATGCTGGACGAAACGGTCTCGCGGATCGCCGAGCTCGAGGACGGCGTGATCACGATGTGGCCCGGGAACTACAGCGCCTACGCCGTGGCCAAGGAGATCGCCCTGAAGCGCCAGGCACAGCTCTACGTCACGCAGCAGAAGGAGATCGCGCGTTTGGAGGAGGCGATCAAGCGCTTCAAGGACTGGGCCGACCGCGTCGTGAACGAACGCCACATCAAGCAGGCGCGGAACAAGCAGCGCCAGATCGACCGCATGGACAAGGTCGACAAGCCGGTGTTCGAACGGCGCAAGATCGCGCTGGAGATGCGCAGCGCCCAGCGGGGCGGCAACAAGATCGTGACCCTGCGGGACGTCTCGGTGGCCTTCGACGACGATCCGGTGCTGCTGGATCTGTCGGTGGAGATCTACCGCGGCGAGCGCATCGGCATCATCGGCGCGAACGGGGCGGGTAAGTCGGTCTTGGGCACGGTGCTCGCCGGCCTGCGGGAACCGGATGCCGGAACGCGATGGGCCGGGCCCGCCGTCC
Source organism: Actinomycetota bacterium (assembly GCA_046732015.1). GTDB lineage: Bacteria > Actinomycetota > UBA4738 > UBA4738 > HRBIN12 > JAOUEA01. The sequence goes on along the minus strand of JBKPMF010000241.1, from coordinate 2,151 downwards.
AGATCGGCTACCTGGCTCAGGGCCATGAGACCGAACCGCCGCACCTGACCCCGATCCAGTTCGTCCGCAACGCCAAGCCGATGTACGAAGAGGATGCGGTGGCCCTGCTGGGGCGGTTCCTGTTCCGCTACGACCAGATGCGCCAACCGGTGGGGACGTTGAGCGGCGGCGAGCGAACCCGTCTCCAGCTGTGCCTGTTGATGCTCTCGGGCGCCAACTGCCTGCTGCTGGACGAACCCACGAACCACCTCGACATCGAGTCCATGGAGGTGCTCGAAGGGGCGCTGGAGGGCTACGACGGCACCGTGATCGTGATCAGCCACGACCGCTACCTCCTGGACCGGATCCCCGACCGCATCGTCGAGGTCCGTGACGGCCGGGCGTTCTCCTCGCCCGGCGGCTACGACGACTGGCTGAGCGCGCGCCAGGAGGTGCGCGCGTGAGCGACCGGTTCACTCGGTCGCTCGAAGCGCTCTCGGGCGAGAGCACGGCCGCGGAAGCCGCCTTGAGAGCGTTGCGCGATCCGGCGTTCGACCGGCCGACGCGCTGCGCCGCCTGGGACGTGCGCGGGCTCACCGGACACATGTTGCGGGACGTCGATCGCATCGTGGACTACGTGGCCGCGCCCGCGCCCTCGGAGGCCGACACCACCGGCGCCAGCTATTTCACCCGGTACGACCCCGTCGCCGACGCCCCCGATGTGGCGAAGCGTTCGATCGTCCGGGCCGCAGCCTTCGCGACGACCGGCGAGCTCGTGGAGGCGTTCGCCGCCACGTGGAGACGCGCCGTCGATCTCGCCCGCGCCGAAGGCCCCGATCGGCTCGTGCAGGTGGCATGGGGACCCAGGATGCGCTTGGACGACTACCTCGACACGAGGGCGCTGGAGATGGCCGTGCACGGGCTCGACCTCGCTGATGCGCTCGGCGAACCCCCCTGGCTCACGTCCCCGGGTGGGGCGGTCGTGCGCGACATCCTCACCACGCTTTTGGACGGTGCTCCGCCGCCCGCGTGGGACGACGTGGAACTCGCCGACAAGGGCACCGGGCGCGAGGCCCTCACCGAGCGGGACAGGACGGAGCTGGGCGAGGCCGCCGGTCGGTTCCCGTTGCTGGCATGAGCGTCCCCCAGCTCCGGGCCATCGAAGCCGACGTCACGGGGTGCCGGGCGTGTCCCCGCCTGGTGGCTTGGCGCGAGCAGACGGCCAGGGACAAGGTCGCTCGCTTCGCCGATCAGTCTTACTGGGCGCGGCCCGTGCCCGGGTTCGGCGACCCCGAGGCCCGCGTGCTCATCATGGGCCTGGCGCCGGCGGCCCACGGCGGGAACCGGACGGGCCGCATCTTCACGGGCGACCGATCGGGCGATTTCCTTTACGCGTCGTTGTTCCGCACCGGCTTCGCGAACCAGCCCACCAGCGTCTCGCGCGACGACGGTCTCGTCCTTCAGGGAGCGTTCGTGTCCGCCGTCAACCGATGCGCGCCCCCCTCCAACAAGCCCACCCCGCAGGAGCGCGATCGGTGTCTGCCCTTCCTCGAGCGAGAGATCGCCGCGCTGGGGGAGCTCCGGGTGATCGTGGCGCTCGGGTCGTTCGCGTGGGACGGCGCGCTGCGAGTGCTCCGCACCAACGGCGTGCCCGTGCCTTCGCCCAAACCCCGGTTCGGCCATGCGGCAGAGGTGCAGGTCGGACCGATGACGCTGCTCGGGTGCTTCCATCCGAGCCAGCAGAACACCTTCACGGGCAAGCTCACCGAGCCGATGATGGACGCGATCTTCGAGCGAGCGGCGGCGCTGGCTCACCAGCGTTGAGCCGACCCTGAGGCCGGCGGCTCGTCGCTGGTGAAGCGCCGGGGATCCACGTGCACCGTGGTCGGGACGCCGATGGGAGATCCCCTGCACGGCACCCCGGGACGCGATGTGATCTGCGGGCTGGGCGGCAACGACGACCTCCGGGGGTTGGGTGGCAACGACGAGCTCTTGGGCGGCAGCGGGGGTGACTTCCTGAAGGGCGGAGCCGGCGACGACCTCGCTCGGGGGGCCGAAGGCCGCGCACCCTGATCGGCGACGGCGGCGACGACCGCCTGGTTCGGAGGTGGCGGCATCGACGACGGCACCGGGTTGATCGGCGACGACCTGCTCAACGGTCAAGGCGGGAAG
>JBKPMF010000240.1:0-5772 GCA_046732015.1 Actinomycetota bacterium | reverse complement strand
GTGCGCCTCGGTGCTGTCGTCGACGTCGACGATCGACACGTACGTGTCCACCAGGACCGGAAGGCGACCGTTCACGAGATCGAGGAGCAAGCGGGAGGATCCGCCGACGCGTCCGGGTCCCTGCACCGACGACGGGTTCACGCACACCACCGGTACACCGAGTTCGGATCCCAACGCGAGCACCTTGCGCTCGGCGAGCAGCTTCGAGCGCTCGTACTGCGACAGGAAGCTGCCGCGGTGCGGGGTGTCTTCGCGGCCGATGACCCCGGCAGCCTCGCCGATCGTGGCGGCCGACGAGGTGTGGACGACCCGCGTGACCCTGGCGGCCGACGCCGCCCGAACCACGGCGGCCGAGCCCTCGACGTTCGCGTGCAGCATGGGCCCGGGGTCGCGCTGGCACATCGCGTTGATGCCGGCCACGTGGAAGACGGTGCGCACCCCTCGCATGCCCTCGAGCAGCGCGGCAGGGTCGTCGAGATCGCCGCGGACCGGCTGCGCCCCCAACGCGCGCACGGTGTCGGCGGCGGCCTCGCTCCGCGCCAGCGCTTTGACGAACCGGCCCTCGGCGACCAGGCGTTGTACGAGCGCTCCGCCCACGAACCCCGATCCACCGGTGACGAAGACGTCGCCCACGCGGCTCAGCGCTCTCGGGCGCTTCGCTCGCGTCGGGCGCTGCCGGCCAACGCGCCGCCGTAGCGCGCGAAGTACTCGACCGCCGACGCGACGGTGATCACAGCGGCGATCGCCATCGCGACCTGGTCGAGGTACCAGTCACCGAGCATGACGTCGGGACGCCAGATCGCCAGGAAGATGGCGAGGAACTGCACGTTCGCTTTCAGCTTGCCCCAGATCGAGGGCCGGATCACCGTGCCGTCCCCCGCGGTCACCGCCCCCCGGAGTCCCATGACGAGGAGTTCGCGGCCGATGATGATGAAGGCCACCCACATCGAGCACCGTCCGACGGCGACCAGCGAGACGAGCACGCCGGACACGAGCAGCTTGTCCGCCGTCGTGTCGAGGAAGTTGCCGAGGGTGGTCGTCTGCTTCCAGCGTCGAGCGAGGCGGCCGTCGAAGTAGTCGGTGATGGCGGCGATCGCGAAGAGGGTGGCTGCGGTCGGTGTGGCCCACGACACCCGGTCGCCCACCCAGATCAAGGCCATCACCACGGGCGTGAGGGCGATCCTCAGGTACGTGATGGCCTGGAGGAACGTGGCGGCTCGGTCGTCGGCGCTGGTCATCCGGGCATCGGGCGCATCGTAACAGCGGCCTTTCAAGCGGCCAGCAGTGCCCGGACCTCGGCCGCGGACGCGGATGCCAGCGCCTTGGCGGCCAGGGCCTCGGCTTCGGGGATGTCGGTGGTGCGCACGACCTGTTTGACCCGCGCGATCGCCGGAGCGCTCATGGACAGTTCGCGGACGCCGAGGCCGAGCAACAGCGACGTGGCGGTGGCATCACCCGCGAGTTCTCCACACACCCCGACCCAACGACCGTGTGTCCGTGCCGCGATCGTCGTGGCCTCGATGAGCCGCAGCACGGCCGGGTGCAACGCGTCCGACAGTGCCGCGACGTGTTCATTGCCGCGATCGGCGGCGAGCGCGTACTGCGTCAGGTCGTTGGTGCCGATCGAGAAGAAGTCGACCGAGGGGGCCAGGGCCGCCGCGGTGAGCGCCGCGGCGGGCACCTCGACCATGATGCCGGTCTCGAGCTCCGTGCCGGGCCCGACAGCCCGTCGGGCCTCCTCCAGCAGTTGGAGCGCCCGGTGGAGTTCGTCGGCCGTGGTCACCATGGGGAACATCACGCGAACCGGGAAGTCGGCAGCCACCCGGACGACGGCGCGCAGCTGCGGAAGGAGCAGGTCGGGCCGGGCCAGCCCCAATCGCACCCCTCGCACGCCGAGGAACGGGTTCGGCTCGGCCGGCTGGCCGAGGTAAGGCAGGGGTTTGTCCGCGCCGGCATCGAGGGTTCGGAGCAGCAACGGGCGGCCCTGGAGGGCTTCGGCGGCGAGACGGTAGGCGGCTTCCTGCTCGTCCTCGGTGGGCATGGCATCCCGATCCATGAACAGGAACTCGGTGCGGAACAACCCCACGCCGTCGGCGCCCGCGGCGACCGCCGGGGCCACCTCATCGGGCGTGCCGACGTTGGCCGAGACCTCGATGGGTTCGCCGTCAGCCGTGACGGCAGGGGTGTTCGCCGCGGCCCGTGCCGCGTCGGCCGCCAGGGCGGCAGCGGCGCGGGCTTCCTCGACATCGATGAGCAGCTCTGGCGGGGGGTCGATGTGGACCAGTCCGCGGTCGCCATCCAGGGCCAGCGTCGTTCCGTCCTCGATCTCCGCGAGGCGGTCGCCCAGGCCCACGACGGCGGGGATCCCCATCGATCGGGCCAGGACCGCGGCGTGGCTGGTGGGACCGCCGCGAGCGGTGGCGATGCCCATGACCACGGTGGGGTCGAGGCCGGACGTGTCGGCAGGGGTGAGGTCGGCGGCCACCAGGATGCCAGGCGCCTCCATCGTCGGCGCGGGTGGCTCGACCCCCAGGATGCGGGCCAGCACCTGGGAGCCCACGCTCCGGAGGTCGTCCGCCCGCGCTCGCAGGTAGGGGTCTTCGATCATCTCCCAGGCCCCGGCCGTGGTGTCGATCGCGCCTTGCCACGCCTGGGCCGCCGTGCGGCGATCGGCTTGGATCGCTCGCCGGGTCGGCGCGAGCAACGCATCATCTCGGAGGAAAAGCAGGTGGGCCGAGAAGATGGCCGCCTCTTGGTCCCCCGCCTTGGTCAGGACCTCGTCGCGCTGGCGTTCAATGCCCTTGGCGGTCTCGACCAAGGACCGATCGAATCGTGCGATCTCGGCGGCGGGGTCGACCGCGTCGCCGGCCGGGATCGTGAGGGCAGGGACGTGGAAGCGCTCAGCGGGGCCGCTCGCGAGGCCCGGCGAGGCGGAGAATCCTTGGAGGACGCCGTCCTCGAGGTCGTCCTCGGTGACCGGGAGTGGCGGGGTGAGGACGGCGGCGTCAGAACCGCCGACCTCCTCGTCGAAGTGCCGCGAGGCGAGCGCCTCCACGGCAGCGATCACCTCGGCGGCCTGGGGACCGGTGGCCCCGATCTCAAGCTCATGCCCGGTGGCGGCGCCCAGGGTGGCGATCGCGTTCAGGCTCTTCGCGTCGGCAGGCCCCCGCCCGTTGGTGAGGTCGCGCACCTGGACCAGCGCGTCGAAGGAGGACGCCGTCTGCACGAACCGTGCCGCCGGCCGGGCGTGGAGTCCGTGCGGGTTCGCGACGGTGATCCTGGTCACGAGGGCCTCTCCCTCGGGGCGGCCGGCGGCCGGATCCGCGTCGACGCCCCGATCCGCGTCGGCGGCCGGGGCCCCGAGGTGGGTGATCTTGCCGGCGAGCCCGCCGCGGGCCTCGGCCGCCACCGCGTCGAGCGAAGCGCCCAGCTTCGCGGTGACCGCGGCCGCCACCGCGCCTTCGACCAGCGGGGCCTCGCACAGCTGGATCCGTTCGCGCTGCCCGGGTTCCAGCAGATCGAGGGCCATCTCGGCCGACAGGACCGCACTCCCCAGGTCCATCAAGACCAGCACGCCGTCCTCGGACCACGCGCGTTCGATCGCCTGCATCACGAGGACGGCGTCGGTACCGATCGGATGATCGGGCATGTCGAGACCACCTGCGGTCTCCAGGCGGATGTCCGGCCCGCCCATCTCGCGCGCCAGCTCCGCGACGCCTTCGGCGATCCGGAAGCTGTGGGAGACGATCACGATCCCGACCACGACGCCCCCCGCCTCGCCCTCAGGCCCTCGAGGCCAGCACGCCGATCAACACGAACCCGTACGCCACGGTGACCACACCGAGTGCCACGAGTCCCTTGCTCACGAGCTGCTTGTGGCGGTCGCTCAGGCCGAAGTCGAACAGCACGGACCGCAGCCCGAGCATCGCGTGGATCGTGACCACCACGAGGAAGATCGACTCGAGGACGAAGATCACCGGGTTCGCGATGTAGTCGAGGACGTGCTGGTACGTGCGGAGCCCGCCGACGGCTTCGACCACGAAGTGGTGGGCCACCATGTGGATCGTGACCAGCAGCAGCAGCGCCACGCCGGTGACGGCCGTCCATCGCCAGGTCCTGGAGCGCGTGGGTTCGCCGGTCGTGACGCGAGGGTCCTGAGCCGGAGCCTGCATCGTCATCCCTCCGCCGTGAAGACGTGGATCGCGGAGTAGATCAACAGGATCGCCCCGAAGGTCATCAGCGTGTAGAAGAGGGCCTTCTGGCGGTTCGGGACGAAGCCGCTGCCGATCAACGCCACGCGCAGGCCGTTCAGGCCGTGCGCCAGCAGTCCGAACACCAGCAGCACGTCCAGTCCCAGGAACAGCGGGGTGGTGGCGGTTTCGAGGAACCCGTTCCACGAGGCCTCGCCTCCCAGGAGTTGGGAGAGCACGGCCAGGTGCAGGTAGAGATAGAAGACCAACCCGAGGCCGGTGATCCGGTTCAACGAGAACGCGAAGTGTCCGGTGCCGCGGCGGCGGATATCGAACCATGCGGTCGGACCCGGCGCCTTCCGTTCGACGGGGCCCTCGGCGCTGCGTGCGCGCAGGATCTCCTCGACGCCGCCGGAGGCCTGGTCCTCGGTTCGTCGTTCGCTCATGCCCCGTCCTCCGATGCGATCTCGGGGACGGTCCGTCCCTGGTCTCGTCGCCGGCGGCGGAGATCCTTGCGCAGGGCCATGATCCGCTGAGCGGGGCGCACGTTCGAGGGGCAGGCCTCGGTGCATTCGAACGCGGCATGGCAGCGCCACGCGGCATTGTCCTGGTCCGCCCAGTCGAGCAACGCGTCGCGGTCGACGGTGCCGGGGTCCTCCTCCAGCATCCGCTGGGCGAACGCGAGGGCCGCGGGCCCGACGTAGCTGTCGTCGGTCGCCGACACCGGGCAGGCAGACAGGCAGAGTCCGCATTCGATGCAGTCCTCGAACCGCATGAAGCGTCCGAGGTCCTCGGGCACGTCGGCCTCGGGGAGGAACTCGCTGTCACGGACGATCGCGTGCGCCTCGGGGAACCGGTCGACGAACGGCGTCATGTCGACGACGAGGTCGTTGAGCACCGGGAGGTTGGCGATGGGCTCGACGGTGACGGTGCCGCTGCCCACATCGGCGAGCGGCGTGACGCACGCGAGCCGCTCGCGACCGTTCACCCGGACCCCGCAGGTGCCGCACGAGGCGTGGAAGCACGAATGGCGGAGCGCCAGCGTGGCGTCGTCGTGGAGTTGGATCCATCGGAGGGCCTCGAGCACGGTGGTGCGCGCGCCGACGGGCACCTCGTGCTCGTCGACATGGGCGGGACCGTCGTCGCGCTTGAACCGATGCACGCGAACGCGGCGCGTCTCCTGCGCGGTTGCGGGGACCTGATCCTGCGCGCTCATGCGGCGAAGACCGCCGTGTGGGGGAGCAGGACGGTCTCGCGCGTGCGGCAGGGTTCGTCGACGCCCAGCTTCCCGCTGACCACGTCGGCACACACCTCGGCCATGCCACGAAGGGTCGTGCCCTTGCCACCGGTGATCGTGACGAACCCCTCGAGGCCGTCGTCCACGGCGTGGTCGATCGTCTTGAAGGTGCGCGAGAGCTCTCGTCCTGAGTCGGCGTCGTCCTTGGAACCGATCAGCGGCCGGGCGGCCGACCACGCCGAGCGGAACGGCGCCTCGCGGACGGCGGGAACCAACATCGATCCCTCGTCGATCATCCGTTGGACATGGTTCTGCGGGATACCGAGGTCGTCGGGGTCTTCAACC
>JBKPMF010000239.1:0-3809 GCA_046732015.1 Actinomycetota bacterium | reverse complement strand
GGCCGCGCTCGCCTACCGCACCTCCGAGTAGGCGCCTCCCTACGAGCTTGCTCCTTCCGTGAAGCCCACGTCCTGCATGCGCAGCTCGAGTGTCGGGTTCACGGTGGACCCGACGACGTCCTTCTGCATCAGGTAGTTGATCGTCTCGTAGTGCACGAAGATGATCGGCGAGTCGTCGAACACGATCTGCCGGAGCTGCTTGTACAGGTCGAACCGGTTCGTCTCGTCGGTCTCGGTTCGCGCCTGATCGATCAACTGGTCGGCCGCCGGGTTCGAGTAGCCCGTGGTGTTGATGTCCCCGCCCGACCGGATCACCAACGCGTAGAAGTTGTCCGGGTCGATCGTGCGCTCCTGATAGGCCGACGTGATCTGGTACTCGCCCTTGACGAACGCGTTGAACCACACGCCCACCTCGACCTGTTTGATCTCCATGTCGATCCCGACTTCCTTGAGCTGCTGCTGCATCACTTCACCGGTCTTCAGCAGCTCCGGGTACTGCGGCAGCCCCAGATACTCGACCTTGAGGGGCGTGGTCACGTTGGCCTGCGCCAGCAGCGACTTCGCCTTCTCGATGTTCGGCGCGACCAGCGGGGAGCCGTCGTACCAGCTCGACCCGGTCGGCACCTCTTCGATGCCCGATTCGCCGGCGCCGAAGTACGCGACCTGACGGATCGCGTCCCGGTCCAGTGCCCAGTACACCGCCTGCCGCACGAGCTTGTTGTCGAACGGTGGCTCCACCGTGTTCATCGCCACGTAGTCCGGTATACCGGCCGTCGCCGAGGTGACATACGTGAAGGCCGGGTCGCTCTTCAAGGTCTCCAGCTGCTGGAGGGGAACGGCGTCCGACCAGTTGAGGTCACCCGACTGCAGGGCGTCGATCCGGCTCTGATCCACGTTGAGGAACCGGAACTCGATGCCGTCGAGGTAGGGCTTGCCCTCCAGGAAGTAGCTGTCGTTCTTCTTCAGGGTGAGGTGGTCGCCCTGCACCCATTCGACGAATTCGAACGGGCCGGTGCCGATCGCGTTCCGCGACGGGTCCGAGGACTCGATCGCCTTCTGGTTCACGATCTCGCCGTTGTTGGCCAGGTTCGACAGGAACGGACCGAACGGGGTCTTCAGGTGGAACGTCACCTGCGTCGGCCCCGTCGCCTCCACCTTGCTGATCGCGTCGTACAGCGGCGCGTAGGAACTTGCTGTCTTGGGGTTCAGGATCCGTTCGAACGTGTACACCACGTCCTCAGGACCGAACTTCTCCCCGTTGTGGAACGTCGCGGTGTCGACCAGGTCGAAGACCCAGGTCTGGTCGTCGGGCGCGTTCCACGCCGTGGCGAGCTGGCCGTAGAACTCGTTCGACTCATCGAGGTCGATCAGCTTGTTGAAGATGTTGTCGTAGACCTGGGCGCCGGTGTAGATCGTGGACGTCGCCGGGTCGATCGTGTCCGGCTCGCCCGTCAACGCGGCCTTCAACGTGCCGCCGGCCGTCGGTGTCCCCACCGTCCCGGCGGTCGCGCTCGGCTCGTCCGACGTCGTCGAACTGCACGCCGCCAGCACGGCGCCCAGGCTCGACGCGCTCAGGGCCACCGCGCTGAATCCGGCCGCCCGTCGCATGAACGACCGTCGTGAGATGTCGCCGCTCAGGAAGCTCCTGGCGAGACGATCCGCCCGCTGTTGCTCGTTGTTCGCGCTCATCGTTCCCCCTCCTCGCTGCACTCGTGTCGCGTCAGGCGTGCTCGGCGAGCCAGCCTAGGTACGTCCGGTTGAATTCGGTCGGGTACTCCCACATCGATGCGTGGCCTCCCTTCGATGTTGCCCAGTCGGCCTGCGGGAGACTCTCGTGCAACCGCTTCGAGAGCGAGACCGGGATCAGGATGTCTTCCTCGCCCGCCATGACCAGGACGGGGAAGCCCTGGATCCGGTCGAGCCGGTCGGTCGTGTCGTGCGTCTCGATCACGCTGAGCTGGGCGAGGTAGGCCTCGACCGAGATCGGGATCGTCGCCATCTCCCCCTCGAACTCCTTCAGCTCGTCTTCGCGCTCTTCGAAGAACGGCATCGTGAAGGCCCACAGGGTGACGTCGCGCATGATGAACGGCACCCCGTTGATCGGGGCCATGTCCCGCCACATCGAGAACATCCGCGAGCAGAACGGACCCGGCGCTGCGTAGGTGCTCGAGAACGTCGCGCTCTTCAGGTCGGAGCCGTAGTTGATGGCGTACTCCTGCGCGATCATGCCGCCCATCGAGGTCCCCATCAGATGGAAGCCCGTCAGACCGAGCTCGTCGACGAGCGCCTTCGCGTCGTCGGCGAGCATCCGGCTCGTGTACGGACCGGGCGGAGCACTCGTGGACCCGACGCCGCGGTTGTCGATCCTGAGCACGCGGTAGCCGGCGCCCAGCAGATCGTCCATCTGGAGGACCCACGTCTCCAGGTCGTCGGCGAGGCCGTTGATCAGCACCACCGTCTCCGGCCCCTCGCCTTCCAATCGGTAGTGCAGGTCGATCCCGTTGATGGATGTCATCGGCATGGTGTCGCCTCCTCCTCTAGTCCTGCCGGCCCGTCGAGCGCTCGAGCTCGGCCCGGGCCACGTGGCACGCGGCCGTGTGGCCGGTGCCGAACACGGTCATCGGCGGTTCCTCGGTGGTGCATCGATCGATCGCGACCGGGCACCGCGTCCGGAACCGGCATCCGGACGGCGGGGCGATCGGGCTGGGGATCTCTCCTTGGAGCGGGGCGCCCGGCAGCACGACCGTAGGGTCCGGACGGGGGATCGCTTGCAGCAGCGCCTGGGTGTACGGGTGGCGAGGGTCGTGGAACACGCGCTCCGTGGGGCCGGTCTCGACGATCTTGCCGAGGTACATCACGGCCGTCCGGTGACTGATGTGCTCGACCACCGCCAGGTCGTGTGCCACGAACAGGATCGCGAGCCCCAGATCGCGCTGCAGCGAGGCGAGCAGGTTCAACACCTGGGCCTGGACCGACACATCGAGCGCCGACACGGGCTCGTCGGCGACGATCAGCCGGGGCTCCGGCGCCAGCGCCGCCGCGATGCCGACGCGCTGCCGCTGTCCGCCCGAGAGCTCGTGCGGGTGCCGGGTCGCGAAGGACGGATCGAGCCCGACGCGATCCAGCAGGTCCAGCACCCGCTCGTGTCGCTCGGTGCGGGTGCCGATCGAGTAGGCGGTCAGCGCCTCCCCCACGCTGCGGCCGACCCGCCACCGTGGATCGAGCGAGCTGAACGGATCCTGGAAGACGGGCTGCACCTGCTGTCGGAACCCGGCCAGCGCCCGCCCCTTGAGCTCAGTGACGTCGCGGCCGTCGAACACGATCCGTCCCGCCGTCGGATCGATCAGCCGAAGGACGCACCTGGCGAGCGTGCTCTTGCCCGATCCGGACTCGCCGACGACGGCCAGCACCTCGCCGGGCCGGATCTCCAGATCTACATCGTCGACCGCGTGGACGACGGCCTTGCCGGCCAAGACGCCGCGATCGGCGGGGAAATGCTTCACCAGGCCCTCGACCTGCAGGATGGGCTCGCCCGGACGCGGCGCCGCCACCTGATCGGACACCATGATCTGGCTCATGCGAGGTCACCCGCCGATGCATGGTCGACCGGTGCCGCGTGCCTCGTGGCGTCGTTGAGCCAGCACGCGATCAGATGCTGGTCGGTGTCGGCCGCCAGCGGCGGCACGATCGCACACTCCTTCATCACGTAGGGACAACGCGTCGAGAACCGACACCCCGGCGGCGGATCGACGAGGCTCGGCACACGGCCCGGGATCACCTGCAGGGTGCCCGGCGCCTGCTGCTGGGTC
>JBKPMF010000238.1:0-7964 GCA_046732015.1 Actinomycetota bacterium | reverse complement strand
CCTTCAACGACGCCGCGTTGATCTCGACGTTCGCGATGGCACACAGGGCGGCCGAGTACAGCGAAGCCGCCGAGGACAGCCCGTCGGAGGCCGCTTGCGGGTTCCCCATGGCCGTCGCGTCTTCGGCCAGCTCCATCAGGTCGACGGCTTTCCGAGCGACCTCCTGGGGCACGGAAGCAGCGGCCAGATACCCGGCCTGGATCGCGGCCGACCGCGCGGCCTTCTCCTCGTCGGTCTCCTTCGGCATCTTGAACCCCACCATCACCGAGTCGAAGGCGTGGGCGTCGCGGTCGGCGAGCACGAGGAACTCGGCGCGGGCGGCATCAGCCGAGGCCACCATGTCCTTCATGCGCTGCTCGAGATCCTCGAACCCCGCCTTGCCGATCGTGAGCCGGCCCACCATGCCGATCAACGCCGCGGCGGCGGCTCCTTCGATCGCGCCCACCGCCCCCCCGCCGGGCGTCGGAGAATCGGACGCCAGGACATCGCAGAACCCTTCGACGGTCAGTGAACCCAGTTCGAGATCGCTCACGCTTGCGTTCCCTCCTCCGCGGCGTCCACGAGCCGCTCCAGCACCTGGCGGTCCGGGTCGAACCAGGCCAACTTCAGGTGGTCGATGTCATCCGAGCCCAGCGCCGACGCCGGCACGAGACCCACGATCTCCGAATCCGTGACGGTCATGCCGTGGTGGGTGGCCAGACGCGTCACCTCGTCGAACGCGACGCGGAGGTCCGTGACCTCGTGGTCGACCAGGTTCATCGACACCGTGACGATGCCACCGCGTTCGGGTACCGCGAACCCGATCGCCCGCACCGCGGTCAGTCCGCCGTTGGACTCCCGCAACGCCGACGCGATCGCCTTGGCGGCGGCCTCGTCGGTGGAGTCCAGGTAGACGTTGAACGCGACCAAGGGCTTGCGAGCGCCCACTGCGGTCGCCCCGGCCCCCCCGATCTCGTTCGGACCGAAGTCCGGGAGCCGCTCCCCCGTCGCGACCGCCTCACGCAGTCCTTCGAACTGGCCGCGTCGGACGTCGGCGAGCGAGGCCCGCTCGGGCGTGAGCGCCGCCCGGTCGTAGAGGTAGACCGGCACGTCGAGCGTCTCGGCGAGCTCGCGTCCGAAGGCCCGAGCGAGTTCGACACACGCCTCCATGGTCACGCCGCTCACCGGCATGAACGGGATCACGTCGGCGGCGCCCATGCGTGGGTGTCCGCCCTCGTGCTGGGTCATGTCGATCCGCGCGATGGCAACCGACGCGCCCGCGAGCGCGCTGCGCCGGACGGCATCGGCGTCGCCGAGGACCGTGGTGTCGAGCCGGTTGTGGTCGGGATCGGCCTCCGCGTAGACCACGCGAGCACCGGGCACATGGAGCGCCTCGACGATCGCCTCGATCACGTCCGCGCGCCGGCCTTCGCTGAAGTTCGGCACCACGCCGTAAAGCTGGGCACTGTCCATGGTCGCCAAGGATACGCTGCGTCAGTCCTCGAACAGATGGCGGAAGTACCGTTCCGGGCCGTCGAGGAAATCCCGCCAGGACCGCACGAGATCGAGCTCCCGCGCGTCCTGCACCGCGCCGATCCCCTGCTCGTCGAGCTGGAGCAGCTTCGCGCCCGGCAGTGAGACGAGCAGCGGCGAATGGGTCGCGATCACCACCTGACTCCCTTCTTCCCTCATCGCGTCGAGCAGCGCCATCAACGCGAGGCACGAACGGAAGGACAGCGCCGCTTCGGGCTCATCCATGAAGTAGACGCCGACGTCCTGGAATCGCAGACGCAGCACCTCGAGGAACAGATTCGCCGTGTGAACGTTCCTGCAACGAGCGCTCACCCCACACGCGACGTCCGCTTCGCTGGTGCCACGGTCAGCGAGGAATCCATGCATCGCCTCGCCCGCAGGAAGAAGCCCGCGGGTGAGGCGTTCGGGCCGGTGCGTGCCTTCAGGTGCCAGCGCAGCGGGGAGTCTTCCGGACTGGACTCAGGACCGGCGAGTCCACCCATCGTCGTCGACAGATGGCCTCGTCTGGGATAGATCGCGGCCATGGCCTCGACCAGCGTGCTCTTGCCACTCCCGTTTTCTCCCACCAGGAACGTGACACCGTCCGGGACATCGAGCCCATCCGCGGCGATCAGCTGGGCCACGGCCGGGATCGTGAACGGCCAGGCGTCGAGATCGGGTGGATGGGTCCGGTTGGGGGCCCATGCCACCCGTTCGAGATGACGACGACGCGTGGTCGTCGCCCCGTTCACGCCCGCGGCTTCTCCTTCGCGGGATCGAGCAGCGACAGCACCTCGACCGTGGCGGGTGCGGTGCCGCCCTCGATCGCGACCTCGACCTTCTCGCCGTCGGTGGCGACACCGGCGTCGAGGATGGCCAACCCGATCGTGCCCAGGCGCGGGCTGGCCGCCGGCGAGGTCACGATCCCGACCTGCTGGCCGTCCTTCGTGACCGCGGCGCCGTAGTCCGGCATCGCGTCGCCCTCGATCTTCAGGGTCTTGAACCGCTTGGGCGGGTTCGCGCCGTAGCTGGCGAGCGCCTCAGCGGCCACGTTCTCGGTGTCGGTCTTGATGAACTTGTCCATCGACAGGTCCCACGGCGAGATCTGGTTGGGGTTGTAGTCGACGGCGATGATGTTGAGCCCGACCTCGGTTCGCGCCAGATCGATCGCGGTGAGACCGAACGGCACGCCGCCTGCGGCGATCAACGCGTCCCAGACCGCCTGCGAGTCCTCGGGCGCCGTGACGACCTCATACCCCTTCTCGCCGCTGAATCCGGTGCGGAGCACCCATGCGTCCTTGCCCGCCACCCTCGTCGGCTCGGGCCAGAAGCGGAAGTACCTCAACTCGCCCAGGTCGCGGTCGGTGAGGCCCTGCAACGTGTCGTGCGCGGTGGGACCCTGGACCGCGATCATCCCGAAGTCCTCGGTGCGGTGGGCCACCTGCGCGTCGAGACCGTCGGCGGTTTCGGTGAACCAGTCCTGGATGTCGGGCGTGTTGATCATGACCCAGTACTTGTCGTCGGCGTGCTTGTACACGTTGCCGTCGTCGATCATCTTCCCGTCGGCGTTGACGAACGCGCCGTAGCGCACCTGGCCGTCCTGCATGCCGGCGAGCGAGTTCGTGAACCGGCGCTGGATCAGACGGCCGGCGTCGGGGCCGGTCACCTCGTACTTGCTGGTGGAGAACAGGTCCCAGATCCCGGTGCCGGTGCGGACGGCCTCGTACTCGACCATCGGGTCGGTGCCTTCGTGCATCGGCCAGGGCCAGCCGTCCTCCACGAGGGTGTCGGCGCCGTGCGCCTCGTGCCACTCGTGCAGCGGTGAACGGTGTTCGTCGGTCATCGTGTCCTCCTGTGCGACGGGTTGGAGCCTCGCATCAGGCGCGAGGCCGGGTCTTCTTCGGGTCGTAGAGCGCGAGCACGTCGATCGTGCCCGCCTGCGTGGAGCCGTCGGGCATCGCGACGTCGACCTGGGTGCCGTCGACCGCGACGTCGGTGCGGATGATCGCGAGTCCCAGCGGCCCCAGGATGGGGCTGAGCGCGGGACTCGTGAGCACCCCGACGTCCTCACCGTCCCTGGTCAGTGCGGCGCCATATCCGGGCAACGCGTCGTGCTCGAGCCTGACCGTCTTGAAGCGGTTCGGTGGGTCGGCGGCGATCGTGCGGAGCTCATCCTTGCCCATGAACTCGCCCGCGCCGTCCAGCGCCACCATCCGGTCCAATCCGAGGTCGTATGGGGAGCGTTCGTGTTCGTCGTAGTCGTAGCCCGTGACGATCATGCCGGTCTCGACGCGGATCGCTTCGATGATCTCCACGCCGTAGGGCCTGGCGCCGGCCGACTCGACCGCTTCCCAGAGCGCCTCCGCGTGCTCGGGCCGCAAGAACACCTCGTAGCCCAGTTCGCCGGAGAACCCGGTCCGCGACACCCACGCCGGGATCCCGCCGATCTGGATCTGCTCGGGGAAGAACGTGAAGTAGCCGAGCTCGTCGATCGGGGCGTCGGTGATGGTGCGCATCAGCTCGCGCGATCGGGGCCCCTGGATCTGCATGCTGGGGAGCTCCGGCGCGATGTACTCGATCGAGACCTCGAGGCCCTTCGTGGCGTCGGCGAAGTAGTCCGCGCGCTCGTCGCCGTTGGTGCACATCCACAGGTGGTCGTCGGCGTGCTTGTACACGGTGCCGTCATCGACCAGCAGGCCGTCCTCATCCACGAAGGCGCCGTAGCGGACCTGGCCGATGCGCATGCCGACGATGTCGTTCGTGTTCACGCGCTGGACGGCCTCGACGGCGTCGATGCCGCGCACGTCCCACTTGTTGAGCGGCGAGAGGTCCCACATGCCGACGTCCTCACGCACGGCGCGGTACTCGGCCGCCGGATCGCCGAACGTGGTGACCCAGAGCCAGCCCGCTTCCTCGTCGAAGCCCACGGCCGACTTCGAGGTGATGGCATGGAACGCGGTTTCCCTGCTCTGACTCAACAGGCTCCTCTCGGGCTCGGCGGCGCGGACGACGTCACGGCCGCTTCCCGCGGTTATACCGCGACATTGAACGGTTGTTCAAGTCCAGGACCGGGCAGCGCCGCTGACCTGCGGCGATGCCCTGGACGGAGGTCAGCGCTCGTCACGGCTTGCCCACCCGGACCACGTCACGGACCGTGGGTTCACGCCGGCTCAGGTGCGACGTCAGCACCAGGAACAGCTGAGCGGTGACCAACGCATCGTCGAACGCCTGGTGCGGCTCGGCGACGGGCACCCCGTACTGCTCGGCCGTGCCGGTGAGCGGGAAGCCGGAGCGCCGCCGTCGCTCCCGAGGCTGGCCCTCAGCCGCGATCGCCAGGTTGCGGACGTCGATCGTGCGGCGCCGCCACGCCCGCGGCGAACCTCCGAAGATCTGCGCGAGGAAATGGACCTCGACGTCGGCGAACCACACCAGGAGGTGGCGTCCCTCGATCGCCTCGGCCAGGATGGGGCGAGCCTCGTCGAGCGAGGGGGCGTCCAACAGGTCCTGCGGACGCAACTCGTGGATCGTCTGCGACCGGGGTGAGGGCGCGACCGCCGGAGCCACCAGTTGGTGGATCGCCTCGCGCATCACGATCCGTCCACCCAGCACCGGGATGACACCGATCGAGACCACCGCATCGCGACGGAAGTCCAACCCCGTGGTCTCGAAGTCGAGCGCCGCGTACCGGGCCTCACGCCAGGAGCGGCGGGTTGGCCTGGCCGGACCGGGCGGCATCATCGATCGCGCGAGCACCGAACCACCTCGGACTCGGTGACCACCGCGTCCACGGGCAGGTCGAAGTGGCCCCCCGGCAACGACTCGCCTTCCGGCAGGAGCTGCACGCCGAACCCGATGCCGATCCGCGCCGTGTCCGGTCGCACCTTCGCGAAGAAGCGGTCGTAGAAGCCGCCGCCGTAACCCACCCGGGCACCACGGCGATCGAACACCACCGCCGGCGTCGCCACCACGTCGATGTCCGTGGGAGCCAGCACCTCGCCACCCGCAGGCTCCATGGCGCCGAACGCCGTCTCCGTGGTGGGATCGCCCGGCGTGTAGGTCACCGGTTCGATGTCGCCCTCGACGATGCGCGGCAGGGCCACCCGCGCACCGGCAGCGTGGAGCGCACCGATCAGCGGGGTCGTGGTCAGTTCCGAACCGAACGTCCAGAAGCCCATCACCGTGCCGGCGCCCTCGACCTCGGGCAGTGCGAGGAACCGGCGGGTCACCTCGGCAGCCAGCCGATCGCGCTCCGCCGGTGGGATCGCATCGCGCGCCTCGAGCACCCGGCGGCGCACCTCACGCTTGGCCTTCTTCAGCCCGGAGCTGGTCATCGGATCGGTGGACATCACCGTGAGGCCAGCGCGGCCGCGATCACATCGAGGCGGTCGGCCGGCCCGGCGGGCAGGACCACGAACCACGTCGCGCCGGCCGCCTCCAAGGACGAGACAAAGGTTCTGAGCTCGTCGGCCGTGCCCGTCCAGACGCCTTCGATCGGCAGCCCCTTCTCGGCGCGTGCGGCCAGCAACCGATCGATGTCGGCTCGATCCTCCCCCACCAGAGCGATACCGCCCCACGTGGATTCCACCGGGCGCCCGTCGGCCGCCTCGCGTAGCCGTTCGACCTTGGTCCGGAACCCTTCGATGTCGAGACCCCATCCGTTCCATGCATCGGCCACCCGACCCGCGATCGCTACCACCGGGTCGGACAAGCCGCCGACCCACACGGCCGGTGCGCCCGGCGGCAGGAGCGGCCCTGCCATCGCGGGGACGTGGGAACCGCCCGGATAGCTGCGGCCGGCGAAGAGGTCGCGAAGCGCCTCGACGGTCTGTTCCAACAGCGCGAGGCGGTCGGCGACCGGCGGGAAGGGGATGCCATAGCGCTCGTGTTCGGGCAGGGAGGCGCGGTCGCCGGTGCCGAGCGCCAGGATCGCGTTGCCGCCCGACATCGCATCGAGCGCCGCGGCTTGCTTGGCCAGGATCCCGGGGGGACGAAGCGTGACGCGGGCCACCATGGTCCCGACATGCATCCCCGGGTGGCGCGCCGCTACGGCCGAGAGCAACGAGAACGCCTCCAGCGCCGGCCGGTCCGGGCCCGAGGGCGGATAGAAGATCGGGGGGAAGAAGTGATCGGGCGAGAACACCCCGTCGACGCCGAGCTCGTGCGCCCGCGCGGCCACCGCGAGCGGACGGGCCGGGTCGGCGGTGAAGACCGGCAGCGAGACACCCAGCTTCACGATGCGGGCTCCCGTGCGCGGTCGAGCAGTTCGAAGGCCATCGTGGCGGCCCCGATGCCGCCGGCGTCGTTCACGAGTGAGGCGGCCAGGATCGGGACCTCCGGCCTGAAGGCCCCGCCCTCCACCGAGCGCGAATAGGCGGTGCGCGCAGGTGCGAGCAGCAGGTCACCGGCCTCGGAGACGCCGCCGCCCACGATCACCAGTTCGGGATCGAGGACGTTCACCAGGCCGGCGATCCCCTGGCCCAACCGGTGGCCGACCTCGTTGAGGATGCCCCGGGAGACCGTGTCGCCCTGCCGGGCGGCCCCGGTCACCATCGAGCCCGTCACCTGTGCGGGATCGCCTCCGCTGAGCTGCACGAGCATCGAATGCGGATGCCGCGTGACGGCGGCGCGAGCATCGCGCGTGATCGCGGAGCCACTCGCCACCTGCTCCCAGCACCCGTGGTTGCCGCACCCGCAGCGCGGCCCGTCCGGCTCCACGATGATGTGACCGATCTCCGCGGCGAACCCGTGAGCCCCCCGGAGCAGCGCGCCGTCGACGATGATCCCGCCGCCGATCCCGGTTCCCACCCCCACGAACAGGATGTTCGCATGGCCCCGCCCTACGCCGAACCGGAACTCGCCCCACGCCGCTGCGTTGTTGTCGTTGTCGGCGACGGTGGGCACGCCGAACGCGCCGCCGATCCGCTCCACCAGCGGCGCGTTGCGCCACGACAGGTTCGGTGCGAACCGCATGATGCCCGTGCCGGCTTCCACCAGACCGGCCGCCGAGATGCCGATCGCGGCGACCTCGGACGTGACCACCGCGCGTGCCGAGGCCTCCATCGCCTGGAGCGTTGCTTCCTGGTCCTGCGCGGGTGTCGGGCGGACATCCCGGTCGAGGATCGCGCCGCCGCGTTCGACCAGGAACGAGGCGATCTTCGTGCCGCCGACGTCGATGCCGACCGCGAGAGCGCCCGGCGAGGACCCCACCGCGCTCACGCCAGGTCGTCGGTCGACGGCGGACGGCCGAAGGTGATCTCCAGGTGGTCGCCCGCGAAGTTCGCTTCCTTGACCACCAAGCGCTTGAGCGTCTGCGGCAGGATCAGGTTCCGCTTGTACGAGCCCACGCGCACGAACAGCTCGTCGCCGCGTCGGTGGATGTCCATGTCGTCGCGGGAGACGAACGGCAGGCGCATCGACAGCACATAGCCGTCCGCGTGCTTGCGCACCCGGATCGGATCGTCGTGGATCAGGTT
>JBKPMF010000237.1:0-4071 GCA_046732015.1 Actinomycetota bacterium | reverse complement strand
CTCCCGCATGCTCGATCGGCACCCAGGCGTAGCCGAGGTTGGCGTCGAGCCGCGGTGAGTGACCGGCGGACGTCAGCCTTCCGACCACGTCGCCGCCGATGTGCACCGGCCAGAAGTCCTCGAGCCACATGCCCAAGGGCTCGCCGTCGATCCTCACGCCCACCAGCTTCTGCTGCACGCCGTCAGCCTTGATCCGCTCCAAGGCTTTCCGGGAGACGAACTCGTTGTCGTTGTCGAGCTCGGCCAGCCGCTCCAACCCGGTGATCTCGAACGGGTTGTTCGTGACGTCCATGTCGTTGCCGTAGTTGAAGATGCCGGCTTCCATGCGACGCTGATCGCTCGGCGCGATCGCCCGCAGCTCGAACTCCTCGCCGGCATCCATGATCGCGTCCCACAGCTCGTTCGCGAACGTGGCATCGCGCAGGTACACCTCATAGCCGAGCTCTGCGCTCCACCCGGTGCGCGACACCACGACCGGGATGCCGTTCAGCTCGGTCTGCTTGTGCCAGTAGTACTTCTGGTCGGCCACGGCGTCACCGAAGAGCTTGCGGATCAGCGGCTTGGAACGCGGACCCTGGATCTGCAAGGGCGAGACGTCGGGCTCGCGGATCTCGACGTCCATGTTCGCGAACGCCTGCACCCCGAGGGCGTACAGGAGCGCATCCGAATCCGCGAGCGACAGCCAGAAGTGGTCTTCGGCGAGCTTCAGCAGGATCGGGTCGTTGATGATGCCACCGTCGGGTGCGCAGATCAGCACGTACTTGCACTGCTCCGGCTGCGTCTGCGACAGGTCGCGCGGCGTCAAGAGTTGCGTGAACCGCGCGGCGTCGGGACCGGTGATCTCCACCTGGCGTTCCACCGCAACGTCCCACAGCGTGACCTTGTCGACCAGATGCCAGTACTCCTTGATGTCGTCGTCGTAGAACGTGGGGATCAGCATGTGGTTGTACAGATCCCAGCTGGTGGCGCCGGCCTCCACCGTCTTGTCGAAGTACGGCGACTTCTTGTACCAACTGGCGAAGTAGAACGGGAACGATCGGTTCTGCTGAGGCATGGTTCGTCATCCCTTCCGTGCACGTGTGTGAGTGAGACGGCCGCCCTTGCGGTCCGCCTTGATCTGTTTGAACGCGTTGTAGCCGGGGATCCCGCAGACCCCGCCCCCGCCGTGGGTGGCGCTGGAGGCCTGGTACAACCCGCGGATCGGCGATCGGTAGTCGGCATAGCCGGGCGCCGGGCGCATGTGGAACAGCTGCTCCGCGGACAGCTCGCCGTGGAAGATGTTGCCGCCGATCAGCCCCCATTCATGCTCCATCTCCCATGGGCCGATCACCTGGCGGTGCAGCACGCTGTCGGCGAACCCGGGTGCCATCTCGTCGTAGCCGGCGATCACGCGGTCGGCGTAGGCGTCGAGTTCCTCGATGTGGGGCTTCTCGCTCCACTCGTGCGGCACCCATTGGGTGAACAGCGACACGATGTGGTTGCCCTCGGGCGCCAGGGTCCGGTCGTACACCGTGGGCATGACGCCATCGCTGAACGGCGCGGTCGAGGGCAGGCCGGCGCGCGCTTCCTCGAACGCCTTCTCCAGGTAGGCGATCGAGTGCGCCAGCTCGAACCCGCCGGTGAGGTCCTGCAGGTCGGGCTTGGCCGTGAACACCGGTGCGCGATCCAGCGCACAGTTGATCTTCACCACGCCGCTGCGCGTCTTCCAGTTGTCGATGTCGTCGACGAACGCCGTGGGTAGTTCGCTCCGGTCGATCTGTTCCAGGAAGGTGATCTTCGGGTGGATCGCGGTGACGACCACCGGAGCGCGGAGCTCCTCGCCGCCCTCCAGCACCACGCCGGTCACGCGACCGCCCTCGGTGAGGACCTTCGCGACGCGAGCGTCCGTGCGGATCTCGGCGCCGAAGCTTCGGGCGCTGGCCGCGATCGCATCGCTGACGGCACCCATGCCGCCCTCGGGCACGGCCCAGGCGCCGAGGTGGCCGTCGCCGACGTCGCCGATCGAGTGGTGCGCCATCACGTAGCCGGTTCCCGGTTCGTACGGGCCGGCCCAGGTGCCGATCAGGCCGTTGAGCGCCATCACGGTCTTCACCTGGTCGGTCTCGAAGAAGCGGTCGAGGATGTCGACGATGCTCATCGTCATGAGGCGGGTGACGTCCCCGATCGTCTTCACGTCGAGCCCGCGGAACCGCCACGCCAGCCGCAGCTGCTCGTAGAGGTCCGCGGGCTTCTTCGATCCCACGGTGGGCGGGATCGACATCAACATGGGGCCGAGCACGTCGGCGAGGCCGCCGATCCAGGCGTCCCAGCGCTCGATCGCGTCGGCGTCGTGCTTGGAGAACTGCGCGAACGACTCGTAGTTCTTCTCCGCATCGTCGTCGTACTGGACGATGCAGCGCCCGTCGGGGAAGGGCAGGAAGTACGGGCCGACCGGGTAGGCCTTGTACCCGTGGTCGGCGAGCTTGAGATCCCGCTGGATCGTGTCGGGCATCAGGCTCATGACGTAGCTGAGCGTGGTGACCCTGAACTCGGGGGCCTCCGGCCAGGGGGCCATGGTGTCGGCAGCGCCGCCCACCTTGTGCCTGGCTTCGAGAACGATCGTCTTGGCGCCTGACCTGGCGAGGTAGGCCCCGGCGACGAGGCCGTTGTGGCCCCCGCCGATCACGATCGCGTGATACGCGTTGGTGCTGGTGATCCTGCCGGAGCTGGTGGTGCCGGACATGACGGTGTTCCTCCGGTCTGGGCCCCGGGTGGGACCCGCCCGAAGGGGAACGCTAGTCCTGAACGGCCGTTCAAAGCAAGTTGGGAAACCTGAACACGATTCAGCCCGATCCACGCACGGCGTATGGCTGGAGGGTTTGCTGTGCAGCGTATCTGCCCAGGTCATGAGGAGTCCTCGGCAGCCCTTAAGTGCTCCCCGGAGACTCGTCAACCCCCTCGCGACTCCGTCCTGCGGCGATGTCTGGCAGCCCTATGACATGTCGCTGGGCTGGCTCCGCACAGGCACGCGTGAACCCTCCGAACCTCAGCTCGCCGGCGGGTACATCATCGCGTCGGCGATCTCAGCCTCGGCGTCGAGATCAGGAGCGCTCCCCGCATCAGGCTCGTGCCGCAACCGGAGCAGCGGCACCAGGATCAGCGCCGCCAGCGCCGCGCCGGCCCCGCCGAGGCGATACACGCTCTGCGGTTCGATGATCGTCATCACGGGAGCTGCCGCCACGTACGCCACGGCGAGGCCGAACGACAGCACCGCTTCGAACGCCGCCATCGCGCGGCTCCGCACCGCGTCGGGCGTCCGGCGCTGGAGCATCCCGTTCTCCGACACGATCGTCAGCCCGTCGCAGACCCCCATCGCCAGCAGCGCCCCCAGCACGAACAGGAACACCGGCGCGAATCCCACACCGAACGCCGCCAACGCGATCCCGAACGCGCCGAAGACCATCCACACCGGCTCGGTGCGGGCGGTCATCCATCGACCCACGCCGGCCCCGACGGTCGAACCCAGCCCCCAACACGCGATCAGCAGCCCGTAGCCCATGGGGCCCCAACCGAACGACTCGGCGAGCGGCGCGTCGGCCACCATGCCCATCCCCATGCCGACCACGAACACGAACCACGCGATCGCCAGCCGTCGCAGCACCGGTTCACGCCACAGATAGACGATCCCCGCCGTCATGCCGGCGTGTTCCTCGTGCTCGGCCCCCCGCTCCTCTTGGAAGCGACCGCGCACCGAGATCGTCAGCAACAGCGAGATGACGAACGAGATCGCGTTCACACCGAACACCCATGAGACGTTCGTGAGCGCCAGCAGCAATCCACCGATCACCGGTCCGATCGCGATGCCCGCATGCACACCCAGCGTGACGAGGCTGTTCGCCCACGAGATGTCCTCGGGGTCCTCGACCAGGTTGGGGATCGCCGCCCGCGAGGCCGAGAGGAACGGCAGCTCCGCGATCGCCGAGGCGACCGCGCGCAGGATCAGCACGACCGGCGCGAGCACGAACACCATCGCCGTGAAGAACCCGCACGAGATCGCCTCGGACCAGAGGAGCACCATGCGGCGATCCAGCC
>JBKPMF010000236.1:0-8506 GCA_046732015.1 Actinomycetota bacterium | reverse complement strand
GGACGGCATCAACGCGGTGTCCATCGAGCAGATGCTGTCACAGCGGCAGCGTCCACGACCTGCCGACCAGGCCGAGGGACCCCAAGATCGCCTGCGACGCGTCGCGTGATCGCGGCTCCCAATCTTCGCGCAGCCGGTCGTGGTACCAGGCCCGGGCCAGCGCCCACGTGGTGGCGAGGTCCAGCGTCTCCCCCGGCTCGACGCCCTCCCCTTCGCACCAGGTCCGGATGTGTCCTTCCGACCGGAAGGCCCGGATGGTGCGTCAGGTGAAGACGATGTCGTCCCACCACCTGGATGCCGGCATCAGGAAGTGGACCAGGGCGTCGGCGGCCCGCGCCTCACCCGCATGGATCTCCAGCCGCATCGTCTCGCCGCAGTCGGGGCAACCGGTGTCGATGACGGCGTCCTCGGCGCCGAGCGCGGCGGGGATCGCGTAGGCGTCCCACGCGCAGTTGGCCCACCATCGCCGGTTCCCCACGTGCACGGCGAACGGCGTGGCACGAGCCGCGAAGGGCAGCACCATCCGCACCTCGGTCGTGCCCTCGTACAGGACGAGCACGTGTGCCTCGTGCAACCGGCGGAGCGACGCTTCGACATCGCCGATCCCGATCCCGATCCCCTCCGCGATCGCCAAGGACGTCGGGACCTCGGCGGTGTCGCGCAGCCCGCCGAAGATCCGCCATCGAACCGCTCGATCGATGGCTCCGGCCTCCACCCGTTACGGCTCCTTCGTGAGGCGGAACAGCGCCCGGACCTCGTCCTCGTCGGCCGCCGAGACGTCGATCCCTCGCTCGGCGGCCAGGGCCTCGAAGCGTTCGTACCGTTCCGCGAACCCGCGGACGGCTCGGCGCAACGCGGTCTCGGCGTCCACCCCTTTCGTGCGAGCCACCGCCACGGTCGCGAACAGGACGTCGCCCACCTCGTCCTCGACGTCGGTGGGATCCTCGGCGTTCGCGAGTTCCTCGATCTCCTCTCGGAGGGCGGCGAACGCACCGTCGGTGGTGCGCCATGCGAACCCGCGCCCGGCCGCGCGCCGCTGGACCTTCGAGGCGCGTGCGAGCGCGGGCAGCGTCGCCGGGATGTCCTCGTCGACCGGCGGACGACGCGCGGGCTCGCTGCCGCCGGGCCCCCGGACGCCGCGAGCTTCGGCCTCGGCCGCCTTGAGCTGTTCCCAGTTCACGAGGACCTCGTCGGCCCCGGAGACGTCGACCTCGCCGAACACGTGTGGATGACGGTAGATCAGCTTCTTCACCAAGCCCTCGGCGACATCGTCGACGTCCCACCGGCCGTCGTCGGCTGCCAGCTGGGCGTGGAACACGACCTGGAGCAGCACATCACCGAGCTCATCGCGCATCGCGTCGTCGTCGTCGGCTTCGATCGCCTCGATCAGCTCGTGCGTCTCCTCCAGGAGATGGCGAGCCAGCGTTCGATGGGTCTGCTGGGCGTCCCACGGGCATCCGTCGGGTGCGCGCAGGCGCGCCATCACGCGCACGACGTCGAGCAACCGTTGGCCGTGCTGGGAGGACGGGACGGGGCCTTCGGGCACGTGCGAGAGCAACTCGTCCGCGCTCGGAGGTCCCGGATCCACCGGTGTCGAGCTCACGGCGTGGGCGAGGCCACCGTGGGTGTCGGCACGCCCGGCGACGCGGTCGAGTTCGCGGTGGCGCTGGGGTCGGTGCTGTCGATCGCCACCACGGTGAGGGTCTCGTCGTCGAACCGGCCGTACTTCGGGTTCACCTCGAGGTTGCCTTCGTCGAACTGCGTGCGGAGCCAGTCGGCGAACACGGTCGAGGCCTGGGTCTGCATGATCTGCGCCTTGGCTTCCTCGAACGGCGTGACATCCTTGCTGACCAGCTTGATCACGTGCCATCCGAACTCGGTCTGCACCGGCTGGGAGATCTCGCCGGGCTCGAGCGCCGCCACGGCTTCCCCGAACGCGGGCGCGTAGGTGGAGGCCACCGCGCTGCCGAGGCTCCCGCTGTTCTGCTTGACCCCTGGGTCGATCGAGACCTGCTTGGCCAGAGCCAGGAAGTCCTTGTCGGTGAAGCCCGGTGCCGTGACCTGCTGATAGACGTCCTGGGCCTCGGCTTCGGTTTTCACCAGGATGTGCTCGGCCTGCACGGTCGTGTACTGCAGGATGTCCTTCTCGTACTGGGCTTGCAGGGCCTCGTCGCCCAACTCTTGCTCGACCACCTTCTTCTGCACGTCCTGGAACACCAGGACCTGCCGCGCGAGCTCGTTCAGATCATCGCGGGTGAGCTTGAGCGCGGTGAGCTGCTCGTCCACCTTGTCGGCGCCGAGCTGCTGGTCGAGGTTGGCGACGATGTCGCTCACCTGCTTGTCGGTGACTGCGACATCGTTCGCTTCGGCGAAGTCGGCGACGACCGTCTGCTGGATCGTGTTCGTCAACGCGAACCGGTTGCAGACGGTGTCCTGGGACTCGCCCTCGGGGGCGGGCCCGCCGCAGGGCTGCTGGTTCAGCGCGGCCAGGAAGGTGAAGAGCTGCGCCTGCTTGGCGAGCTGGGCGTCGGTGATGTCGCTGCCGGCCACCGAAGCGGCGACGCCTTCGGACGGGGAAGGTTCGGCGTCGCTGCAGGCAGCGAGCACCACGACGGCGACGGCGGACACGGCGATGAGGCGGAGCGTTCGGGGATTCACGAACGCTCAGTCTACGCGGGCACCGCAGGCACGCCCCGGGCCGTCACAGAACCGTCATGCGGGGGCGACGTTGTCGCCGGTTGCCGCTTCGAGCAGCCACCGCTCCACGAACTCGGCCAGATCCTTGCCGAAGACGCGCTCGGGCACCAGGTTCAGCGTCTGGGTCTCGGGATGGAATCCGGCCTTGTAGACCCGTTCCTCCAGGTCGAGCTGCAGCGCCTCGGAGATCGCGACGGGCTTGAGCCGTACCTGCTCTCGGAACGTCGAGATCTCCTCGACCCCTAGCGCGCGCGCCGTGATCCGCAGCGAGGCGATCGCGAACAAGGTCTCGACCTGCTCGGGCAGTGCGCCGTATCGGTCCACGGTCTCAGCACGGATCTGTTCGAGCAGGGTGTGATCGGCCGCCAGCGAGATGCGGCGATAGAGTTCGAGCCGCAATGCTTCCTGCGCAACCCATCCGGGCGGGATGAACGCCTTCACCGGCAGGTCGATCCGCAGCTCCTTCTCCTCGACGATCGGCTCACCCTTCATCTCGGCCATCGACTCCTGGAGGATGCGGGCGTACGCGTCGAAGCCGACCGCGGCGATGTGACCGGACTGCTCGGCGCCGAGCAGGTTGCCGGCGCCCCGGATCTCCAGGTCGCGCAACGCGATCTTGAAGCCTGAGCCCAGCGCCTGGTTCGCGCTGATCGTGGCCAGTCGCTCGCGGGCTTCGTCGGTCATCTCCCGTTGCGGCGCGAAGAAGAAGTAGGCGAACGCGCGCTCGGTGCTCCGGCCAACGCGCCCTCGCAACTGGTACATCTGCGACAGCCCCAGCGCGTCGGCACGGTCCACGATCAGCGTGTTCGCGTTCGGGACGTCGAGGCCGCTCTCGATGATGACCGTGCTCACCAGCACGTCGGCCTCGCGGTTCCAGAACCGCATCATCTGCTGCTCGAGCAGGTCCTCGTCCATCTGCCCGTGCGCGGTCACGACGCGGGCGTCGGGGAGCTGCTCCTGGAGCCACGCCGCGTGCCGGTCGATCGTGGCCACCCGATTGTGCACCCAGAAGACCTGACCTTCACGCAGGAGTTCACGTCGCACGGCACCGAGCGACAACCCTTCGTCGTAGGCCCCGACGTAGGTGAGCACCGGCTGGCGGTCCTCGGGCGGGGTGTCGATCGTGCTCATCTCGCGGATGCCGGTGAGCGCCATCTCCAGCGTGCGGGGGATCGGCGTGGCCGTCATCGTCAGCACGTCGACGCTCGCCCGGAACTGCTTCAACCGCTCCTTGTGGGCCACGCCGAACCGCTGCTCCTCATCCACCACCAGCAGGCCGAGGTCCTTGAACGCCATGTCCTTGCCGAGCAGCCGATGCGTGCCGATCACGACGTCGACCTTGCCGTCCTTGGCGGCCTGCACCGTCTCGGCCTGCTGAGCAGGACTCACGAACCGGCTCAGCATCTTGACGGTCACGGGGAAGGGCGCGAACCGTTCGCTGAAGGTGATGAAGTGCTGCTCGGCCAGCAGCGTGGTGGGCACCAGCACCGCCACCTGCTTGCCCTCCATGACCGCCTTGAACGCCGCGCGCACGGCGATCTCGGTCTTGCCGAACCCCACGTCGCCGCAGATCAACCGGTCCATGGGCTTGGCGAGCTCCATGTCGGCCTTCACCTCGTCGATCGCGGTGACCTGGTCCGAGGTCTCCTCGTGGGGGAACGCGTCCTCCAGCTCCTGCTGCCACGGTGTATCCGGGCCGAAGGCATGTCCTGGAACCGACATCCTGACCGTGTAGAGGCGCACGAGTTCGCCCGCCATGTCGCGGACGGCGCGCTTGACCTTCGTGGTGGCGCGGGCCCAGTCGCTCCCGCCCATGCGGTGCAAGCGAGGCGCGTCGCCGCCGATGTAGCGCGCCACCATGCCCACCTGGTCCGAAGGCACGAACAGCTTGTCGCCCTGCGCGTACTCCAGGATCAGGTAGTCGCGTTCGGCCCCGGCGAGTTCGCGGTGGGTGATACCCACGTAGCGCCCAACGCCGTGGATGCGATGGACGGCGAAATCCCCCGGTTCCAGCTCGTCGGCGATCGACTCGGTCTTGCGCCGGGTGAACCGCGGCGCGGTCCGGGTGTGGCGACGCGAACCGAACAGGTCCTCCTCGGTGGCCACGGCCAGCTTCGCCGCTTCGAACACGAATCCGCTGGCCAGCGGCGATTCGACCGCCTCGTCGACGGCGCCCACCACCTCCTTCGCGCGCTCGAGCGATCCGTGTCCGTGCGCAGTGACCACCACGCGGTACCGGCGCTCGCGCAGATCGCGGAAGCGCTCGGCGAGCTCGGCGGCGTTGCCCTGAGCCGTGCCCCACGTGCGCACGCCCAGGTCGAGGCCCTCGGCGAATTCCGTCAGGCGCAGCTGCACCCGGCCCTCGAGCGCATCGTCGAGCGAGCGCAGGGCACGCGCGCTCGGCCACTCGATCGCCTCGGCGAGCGCCTCGGCCTCCTGATGTGCCTGACGCGCCCGGTCGAACGAGCGATGCGAATCGGCCACCACCACCCAGGCGCCTTCGGGCAGCAGCTGAGCGGGCGTGGGCATCTCGTCGAACAGCAGTGGCGCCAGCGATTCCGCGCCCTCCACGAACAGCCCGTCCGCTAGTCGCTGGAGCCCGTCGGCGAACCGGTCCGCATGTTCTTGCGCGCGCTCCAGCGCCCGGGCCCGCAGGGCGTCGTCGGGGATCAGCTCACGGACGGGCGGCACGTCGACCGAGGCGATCTTCTCGGTGGACAGCTGCGTGGACGGGATGAACTCACGGAGCGACTCGATCTCATCGCCCCAGAACTCCAGGCGCGCGGGACGCCGCGCGGTTCCGGGGAAGACGTCGACGACGCCGCCCCGCACGGCGAACTCGCCGCGGTGCTCGACCACGTCGGCCCGCGTGTAGCCGAGGTCGACGAGCCGCTCGGCGAGGTCGTCGGGCGCGAGCTCCCTGCCGGACGCCAGCTGCAACGGCGGGACCGTGCCCAGCGTCGGGATGACGCCCTGCATCGCGGCGAGCGCG
This sequence comes from Actinomycetota bacterium, assembly GCA_046732015.1. Classification (GTDB taxonomy): domain Bacteria; phylum Actinomycetota; class UBA4738; order UBA4738; family HRBIN12; genus JAOUEA01. Next base: position 2,817 of record JBKPMF010000236.1, on the reverse strand, counting down.
GGCGCGACCAACACGAACGGTCCCCTCGCGGCGCGGAGCCGGTGGAGGGCGTCGGCCCTGCGAGCCGCGACCTCGGGCGAGGGAGAGATCTGCTCGTACGGCAGGGCTTCCCACGCCGGCAGCATGGCGACGTGGTCGTCGCCCAGGAACGCCGCGACGTCGTCTTCGAGGGCTTCGGCTTCCCGGGGTCCGGCCGTCACGGCGAGCAGCGGGGACTCCAGCGCCGTGGCGACACCGGCGATCACGAAATCCTGCCCGGCCTCGGCTCTCGCCACGATCGGCCGGGCGCGTTCGAGCAGCATCCGCTCGAACGGCTCGGAGGCGACCAGGTCTCCGAGGATCTCCTGCAGGCTCATCCCACGCTCCCCGCCACACCACGAACAGGCCTCGTCGCGGCGCGACGGGCCTGGTGCAGCGAGGGGACAGTCTAATGGCGCCTCACACGACGCGGAGCCGGCTCGGGTCGGCTGCCGGTACCTCGTGCTGAGAGGCGGGCCCGTGCTGCGGATACACGATCGCCTCGGGGCTGCGGGCTGAGAGCCAATGCCCGAACTCCTCGGCCGGCATGGGATGCGCGATGTAGTAGCCCTGGGCTTCGTCGCAGCCGAAGTCGGCGAGCCGATCGAACGTCTCGCGATCCTCGACGCCTTCGGCAACGACCCGCAGGCCCAGGTTCTGGCCGAGCTCCACGGTGGCGCGCACGATCATGAAGTCGTTCGCATCCTCGTTCATCCCCATCACGAACGAGCGGTCGATCTTGATCTCATCGATCGGCACCTGCTTCAGGTGACTGAGGGAGGAGTATCCGGTGCCGAAGTCGTCGATGGAGAGCCCGACGCCGATATCGGACAGCGCGTCCAACACCGCGTTCGAACGCCCGGAGTCCGACACCATGAAGCTCTCGGTCAGTTCCAGCTTCAGGAACGAGGGTGGCACCTGGTAGTCGTCGAGGAGATCGCGGACGACGTCGGGGAGATGTCGGTCCAGCAGGCTCCTCGGTGAGAGGTTCACGGCGACGGGCAGCCGGATGCCGCCGGCCGCCCACTCACCCCAGTGCTGCAACACCCGATCGATCACGAACTGGGTCATCGGCCGCAGCAACACCGTCTTCTCGACGAGGGGCACGAACTCGTCGGGCAACACCAGGCCGCGGTCGGGGTGCTCCCAGCGGATCAAGGCCTCGGCACCCGCAACCCGCCCGTCGGACAACCGCACCTTCGGCTGGAAGAACACGGCCAACTCGCCGTTCTCGATCGCGGGCCGAACCTGGCTCACCAGGGTCAACCGGGCCGGGCTGTGCGCGTCCATCGACGGCGCGTACAGCTCGTAGCCGCCGCCCGACTCCTTCGCCGAATACATGGCGACGTCGGCGCGACGCAGCAAGGACTCGGCGTCACGGCTCTGTTCGGGGAAGATCGCGATCCCGACGCTGCCAGACACATCGAGGGCCAGGCCCTCCACCGTGACCGGGTGCGCGAGCTCCTCCAACAGCCGCTCGGCGATCCGGATCGCCACCCCTTCCTCCGGGAGCTCAGGGAGCAGGATCCCGAATTCGTCCCCGCCCAGGCGGGCCATGATGTCGTGTTCGCGGAGCACGGTGGACAGGCGAGGACCGATCTCCTTCAGCAGCTGGTCGCCGAAATGGTGGCCGAGCGTGTCGTTGACCTCCTTGAAGTGGTCGAGGTCCATCAACATGACCGCGATGCTCATGTCGGCTTTCCGAGCGGCATCGATCGCTTCGGCGAGACGCTGTTGGAACAGCATCCGGTTGGGCAGACCGGTCAAGGAGTCGTGCAGTGCCTGGTACTCGTTCTCGGCCTGGCGCACGGAGAGTTCCTCGGTGGCCTGTTGCAGCGAGTGCGTACGGGAGAACATCTGCCTGGCGAAGGCCAGCGGGGCGATGAACACCACCAGCGCCCACAGGCCGGTCGTCTTCGTCGACAGGGCCACCAGGACCGAGAACAGCGCCAGGCCGGTGTAGGAGACCACGAACTCTCCGAAGATCCCCACGTGCATCGCTCGCAGGATCGCGGGGATGGGTTCGCCGGTTTGCAGGTGGCCGTACAGCGCCACGACCAGGACGTTGAGGACGTGGCCGGCGACGGCCGCCAGCAGCACGGCACCCACCAACAGGTACCACGGCGATTCCAACGAGGCGATCCGATGGAAGACGTAGCTCTCGAGCGCCACCGACCAGGCGATCTGGCCGCGCGTGTAGAGGGCTTTCAGCGGTGGGATCTCGCCCCTGAGTTCGCGCATGTCGGCGGCGCCGATGAACGTGATGAGCGCCACCACGGGGGGCGGGAACACGAGCGCGGCCGAGAGCTCGATGGGAAAGCTCAGGCTGAACGACATCTCCGCGGCACCCTGCACCGGCAGCAGGTCGACCACCACGATCGCCGCGGCCCAGACGAAGATGCGCCAGTCCAGATATTGCGATGGGTCGGAGCGGAACTCCGTGCCGATCCACAGGAACAACGGAAGGACGACCAGGATCTCCAGCGCCTTGATCGACCGGCGGCGGTCGTGCGCTTCCTTCGTACTCACGCGCGCCTCACCCCCCTTGAGGTGCTTCGGCTCCGACCGTGGCTTCCGGCTCGGGGACCTCGGTGTCGCGCTTGCGCCGCATCCCCGCGACGATGACGTAGGCCACGCCCACATACGCCACCACGTCGCCGGGGCTCACCGATTGGCGGATCGGTGAGGGCAGCGGGATGACGTCGGCCAGGAACAGCAACGTGTCGTCCTCGGTGGCGAGGTGGTGCTTGGCACCGCCCTGCTCGATCAGGTACCGAAGCTCCTGGATCTGGTCCGAAC
>JBKPMF010000235.1:0-4279 GCA_046732015.1 Actinomycetota bacterium | reverse complement strand
CTCTACCCCTTGGGGCGCTTGAGGTATGCGACGGTCGAACTCCCACCCGCCGGCGTCGGCTGGGCCACGACGTTCACCAACTCCCAGCCGTCCTGCCCGAACGCGTCCAAGATCTCGCCGGGGTTGTGTTCGAGCAGCGGTGCCACGAAGTACTCCCAGACGGTCACGGCCTCACCCATCGTTGCGTCCCTCCCCTTCCTGGTCGCGGTCCAAGCGTTGCGCGGTCTGTTTGATGCAGACCCCCATGATGACGTCCAAGCCCCCTGCAGAGGCGAGGGCCCCCGCCTCCTCGCTCACGATGTCCAGCTGCAGCCAGAGCGCCTTCGCGCCGATCGCCACGGCATCGCGGGCGATCTCCGGCGTGTCCTCGGCTCGCCGGAACACGTCGACGATGTCGACGTGGATCTCCTCGGGGATGTCGCGCAGCGAAGGATAGGCCGTTTCACCCAGCACCTCGGTCTCACGCGGGTTCACCGGGATGATCCGGTACCCCCGTTCCTGCAGGAAGTGTCCGATGTCGAGCGACGCGCGGCCGGGTTTGGACGACAGGCCCACCACCGCGATCGCGCGCGCCTCCGCGAGGATGCGACGGAGCGTCTCGTCGTCCGGCACCAGCGGGATCACGGGATCGGCCACGATGTGTCCTTCCTGATCGTCTCGAGCAACGTATGCAGCATCCAGCCTGTGGCCCCCCAGATCCTCGCGCCGTCGAGCTCGTACGCGAACCCCTTCCAGGTTCGGCCGCCTTCCAGGTCGTAGTGCACCACGGACTCGGCCTCCGCGAGACGCTCCACCGGGAAGGTGAGCACCTCGTCGATCTCCGCGTCGCTCACGGTCAACACGGGCATCGTGGCCAGCATGCCCACGAACGGCACGACCAGGATGCCGCTCACGAACGTGTGCACGGCCGGCAACGTGCCCACGATCCTCACGCTGACCGGGTCGATGCCGAGTTCCTCGTTCGCCTCGCGCAGCGCCGTCTCGACGAGCGACTCGCCCGGATCCTGCAACCCACCGGGGAACGAGATCTCCCCGGCGTGGCGAGACATCGCGGCAGCGCGAACGGTGAACATCAAAGATGGCTCGGGCTCGGTGATCAGCGGCGCCAGCACGGCGGCGAGGCGGTCCCCCGCCCCCGGCACAGGTTGAGGATCCTGCTCGAGCGACGCCTGCAACGCACCGGCGAGATCGTCAGGGGGTAGCATCGCGCGCCATGGTAGATGAGCCGTCCAACCTGGCCGAGGCCGTCGCCGACGCCGTCGATCCGGAAGAGGTCATCACCTTCACCCGATCCCTGATCGCCGCCCGGAGCGAGAATCCCGGCGGCACCGAGGACGAGGCCGCCGATGTCGCCGCCTCGATCCTCCGTGGGCTGGGTGCCGATCCCACGATCGTGCGCTCGGAGGCCGGACGCCCCAGCGTGGTTGCCGCGATCGGGGACGGAGGCCGACCGCACCTGGCGTGGAACGGCCACCTCGACGTCGTGCCGGCCGGGTCGCCCGACACCTGGGCGACGGATCCCTGGGCGGGAGCGATCCTCGACGGACGTCTCGTGGGTCGTGGTTCGGCCGACATGAAAGGACCGATCGGAGCGGCGCTCGCGGCAGCGGCGGCCCTCGTGCGGTCGGGGGTCGAACGCCGTGGCACGCTGGTGTTCCACCTCGCCGCCGACGAGGAACTCGCCGGCATCCACGGCACGAAGGTGCTCTGGGAGCGGGGCCTGCTCGACCAGGACGCGTGCATCGTGGGCGAGCCCAGCGAACTCCAGCTGGGGCTGGCCGAGCGAGGCGGCGCCTGGTTCACCGCGACGGCCTACGGAAAGGCCGCCCACGGCTCGCAGCCGCATCGAGGCGTCAACGCGATCACGTCGATGGCCCGGGTCCTGCTCCGCCTGCCCGAGGTGCTCCCCGATCGGGAGCATCCGCTCACCGGCCGCCCCACGGTCAACGCCGCGCTGATCACCGGTGGCAGCGCCCCGAACGTGGTGCCCGATCGCTGCCAGGTCGACATCGATCGGCGCATCTCCCCCGGCGAGATCGATCCCGAACAGGTGCGCGCGCCGTTCCTGGCGCTGGTCGCCGACCTGCAACGAAACCACCCAGAGCTGGAGATCGACGTCGAGCTCCGCGAATGGACGGACGCCGCCGAGGCCTCCCCCGACACCGAGATCGTCCGGATCGCCCGGGACGCCGTCGCGGCCCAGACCGGGTCCCCACCGGCGTTGGTCGGGTTCACCGGCATCACCGACGCCCGCTTCTACATCAACCAGGCGGAGATCCCCACGGTGATCCTGGGGCCGGGTTCACTCACGGTGGCGCACACCGCGGGCGAATCGATCGACGTGGACGAACTCGTGGCGGGCGCTCGCAGCTACGCTCGGATCTTCGCCACGTTCCTGGGCCCCTGAACCGGGCCGAAGCTGGTGGCGGGGGTATCCTTGAGGCATGTCGACGCAAGCCGAACCCCGCCAGGTGCTCACCGTCACGGACGGTGCCGCCCGCAAAGCCGCGCAGCTCGCCGAGCGTGAGGGCCGACCCGGAGCTCACCTACGTGTGCGCGTGACCGCCGGTGGATGCTCGGGGTTCAGCTACCAGCTGTCCTTCACGGACCAGGTCGAAGCCGACGATCACATCATCGAGGGCGTCGACGGCTTCCGCGTGCTGGTCGACCCGCGGAGCGCGCCGATCATCGACGGCTCCACGCTCGAGTTCGACGACGCGCTGCTCGGCGGGGGCCTCAAGATGCGGAACCCGCAGGTGACCCACGAGTGCGCCTGCGGCGACTCCTTCAGCGTCTAAGAACTGACCCGCGTCAGGTGACCTGGAGCTTTCCCGTCATCTGCGGGTGGATCTCGCAGTGGAACCCTGCTGAGTTCTCCAAACTCACGGCCACCTCGACCGTCTGACCCGCCGGGATGGGTTCGTCGACCACGCCGGTGTCGAGGGTGAAGGTGTGATCGACCGAATCACTGTTCGTGATCGTGATCGCGGTCGTCCCCCGCACGACGGTCAGCACGCTGGGTTCGAAGGCCAGGTCGGCGATCCCGATGGCCGCCGTGCCCGGCAGGACGTCGCCGTCCTGGCCGGTGGTCGGTCCTTCGTCACCGCCGCTCGAGCAGCCAGCCACGGTGAACACCAGCACCACCGCGACGCACAGGCACACCCATCTGGTTCGGTGGCGCATCGCTCCCCCTCGTGATCGGTCGATCGTTCCCGCAGGAGCCTAGTCCACTCGGCAACCCGACGCGATCAGGCGACGGTGAGCGTGCCGGTCATCTGATCGGGGTGGTACTTGCAGTGGAACGGCGCGTCGGCGCTGACGTCCACCGTCACGGTGACGGACTCGCCGGGCTCCACGTCTTCGCTGACGCTGTCGTCGTCGAGCGTGAAGTTGTGCTCGACCGAACCGGAGTTCGTGACGGTGATCGTGCTCTCGCCCGAGGGCACAGCCAGGGTATCCGGCGAGAACGAGAAGTCCTCGGCCGTGACCGTGAGCTCGCCCGCCCCACCGGAGGCGCTCGCTGCGCTCGAGGGGGTCGAGCCGCCCGGATCGCCGTCGTCGCTGCTGCACGCGGCCAGGCCCAGCGTGAGCAGGACCATCACCGCGATGGATGCCGTCGTTCTCGTTCGCATGCTCGTCTCTCCCCCGTTTGCCGTCTCGGACGGGGGTACTACGGACGAGGGGCGGATGCGGTTTCCCCGAGGGCCTGCCCGGACCTGGGCTATGCTGCGCGCATCATGCCCTCGTCCGCCGACAAGACCCAATGGCGAGACCTGCACCACGAGGTCGTGACCACCGGCCTCTGCACGGGCTGCACGGCATGCATCGTGACGTGCCCGTTCCATGTGCTCGGGTACGAGAACGACCTCCCGGTCCAGCTCCAGGAAGAGGGGCCCGACCAGTGTTCACACGGCGAGAAGGGCTGCGACATCTGCACCCGGGCCTGCCCCCGCTTCCGCGATTGGGAAGGCGAGATCGACACCTCGATCTTCGGGATGACGCGCAAACCCGAGGAGCTGATCGGCGTCCACAAGGAGATCACCCTCGCCCGTGCCACGGACGCCACGTCACTGATGACCGGCCAGGACGGTGGCGTGGTCAGCGCCCTCCTGCTCTGGGGGTTGGAGCGCGGTGAGATCGACGGTGCGGCCACCTCGAAGCTCTCCGACGAACGCCGCTGGGACGCCGAGCCCACGGTCGTCACCGATGCCGAGGGCGTTCGGGCCACCGCGGGCTCCCGCTACACCTATTCGGCCAACCCCTTGGCCCTGCTCAAGGC
>JBKPMF010000234.1:0-3225 GCA_046732015.1 Actinomycetota bacterium | reverse complement strand
CCGTGAGCTCGGTCGTTTCGGCCGGTTCCGTGGCGGACGAGGACGAGTCGCTGCCGTCGTCATCGGACGAGCACGCTGCCATCACGAGTGTGGTGGCCAGCAGCAGCGCGAACAGGCGTTTCATCGAGAAGCCTCCTCGGGTAGGTGCGAGGGTGCAGCATACGGCTTCGCCGATCCTGACGTCAGGGATAGCTGGCGACAAGTTCGCAGGAACCTAGTGTCACGACGGGTCGCGCTCCGGCCGTTACCCCTCCGGCAGGTTGACCATCACGCTCGTGGCTTTGACCGTGGCCACGGCTTCCATGCCCGGTTCGAGGCCGAGCTGATCGGCGGCTTCGCGCGTGATGAAGGCGAGGACGCGGTGCGGCCCCGCCTGGATCTCGACGGTGGCGGCGAGGCCGTCGCGCTTGACCTCGGTGATGACGCCGGGGAATCGGTTGCGGGCGCTGGCGGCGGCGATGGGTTCGTCGCTGCGGCGCTCGGAGAGGAGGCGTGCGACCTCCGAGGCCGGGACGGTGCGCTGCCCGCCGGACGTGCGGTCGACACGGAGCTTGCCGTCGCGTTCCCAACGGCGGAGGGTTTCGACGCGGACGCCCAGAGTCTTGGCGGCTTCGCCGATGCGGTAGCTGTCGGTTCCGCTCATAGGGGGAGGCTACCCCCCCGGGTGCATCGTGGCCTGGTGCTCCCCGGGCGATCGTCAACAGGTACGCAGGTTGCGAACTAGGACGGAACCCGTACGCCGTTGACGATCAGCGGGGCGGACTGGGAGGCATGTGTCCCCGCATACTCGTCAGTCCCCTCACGACTCCGTCCTACGTCGATCTCTGGCAGCCGCATGACGAGCGGGTGGGAAGGACGCCGCCCGATGCCCGAAACCCCTATCTATCGGGCAGCGTCATGAACGCGACCACCGCCATCGCCATCCACACCGCCAGCCACGCGAACGCCGCCGTCGGCGACACCACCGTCCACAACACTCCCGCGATCGTGCTGGCGAGCAGGTTCCCGGCGCTCTGCATCCCGGCCAGCAACCCGAACGCCGAACCGCGTACGGCTTCCGGCGCCCGGGCAGCCACGGCGGCCGTCTCGCCGGTCTCGGCGAACCCGATCCCGACCCCGGCGAGCACGAACCCCGCCGCAAGGACGGGGATCCGAGCACCCACGCCTGCGAACAGCAGGTACGCCGCCAGGAACGCGGCGGCACCGATCACCAGGGTCACCCGCGAACCTCGTCGGTCGCCGACGTGCCCCGCGGGGATGCTCGCCAGCGTGGCCGCGGCGTTATACGCCACGTAGAGCAGCACACCGATCCGCGCGGCCGTGTCCTGCCCGTGCGCGGGCTGGAGCAGTTCGGTCGCTCGCAGGATCAACAGCGTCGCGGCACAGTTCCCGAACTCGAACGCGCCCATGCCGACGAACAACCGCGTCATGCCGGCGCGCAGCACCGGTCGCACCTGGAGCTTGATCGGCTTGCGCTCCTGCTTCGTCGCCTTCCGAACGTGCCGTGCGGCGAACAGCATGGCCAACGCCGCCAGAAGTCCCGGCACGATCGAGAACAGGATCGCCCGACGTACGCCGACCATGGTCACCAACATCAACGCCAAGAGCGGTCCGACGATCGCGCCGAGGTTGTCGGCCGCGCGCTCGAACCCGTAGGCGCGCCCGTACGCCGACGGGTGCACCACGTCGGCCAGGATCGCGTTGCGCGAGGGGCCTCGGATCCCGCGCGCGGCCCAGGCGCCGGTTCGCAGCACGCCCACCTGCCAGGCGGCGGTCGCCAGCCCCACCGCACTCGAGAGCACCGCCGTCACGGCATAGCCACCGACCGCGACCCGTCGTCGCCGTCCCGGGTCGTCGGCGAGCGCACCGCCCGCCAGTTTCGCGAACCCCGCCGCACCGTCCGCGATCCCTTCGATCAAGCCCAGCGCCGAAGCGGGCGCTCCCAGCGTCACCGTCAGGAAGCTCGGCAGCAGCGACGTCGGGATCTCGTGGCCCGAGTCCGAGAGGAAGCTCGCGAGTCCGATGTCCCTGACGCCGGACGTGAGCCACCGATCGGTGGCTTCCGGCGGGCGTACGGGCTCGTCCATCGGGCCGAGGGTAAGCCTTCCGGCGCTTCCGCCCGTCTATCGTCGGCGATGGACACCACGATCACGGAGGCCGGACTGATCCCAGGCGCGGAACAAGCGGACGCACCACGAACGCGCTCCGCGGAGGCGTTCGATCTGGGCGCCGTCTTCGACGCGAACGCCGCCCCCCTCTATCGCACGATCCTCGCCTACACGGGTGGCCGCGGCGACCTCGCCGAAGACGCCGTTGCCGAGGCGTTCGCCCGCGCCGCCGCCCAACCGACGGCGAAGCTGCGGGACCCGGTCGCGTGGCTCTACCGCGTGGCGTTCAACGCCGCGAACGACGAGCTCCGACGTGAGAAGCGCTCGGGGTCCCACGACGCCGAGCCCACCGACGTGGTCGCACCAACGGAGGTGGCCGGGCTCTTCGATGCCCTCCGCACGCTCCCGCTCCGCGAACGTGCGGCGATGGTCCTGTTCTACGTGCTCGATCTCCCGGTCGCCGAGGTGGCGGCCCGCATGGGCGTCGCGGCCCCGACCGTTCGCGTCCACCTGATGCGTGGCCGCCGCCGGCTGCGCGACCTGCTGGGCGACGACGAGGTGATCGAGCCGTGACGAATCGCTGGGAACGCGAACTTCGCCGCCTCGACGACGTCGACGCGCCCACGGAGCGGATCCGTGCGCACGCCGCGGATCGTCCCACCGACCCCTCGCACGGGGATGGGCTCCCGCCGCGCCGACAGCGCATCACCGCCGGGGTGGTGGCCGTCGTGGTGTTCGTTGCCGCGGGGACGTTCGCCTGGCAGGCCTTCCGTCCCAGTGGCGAGGAGGGCGATGTCGTGCAGCCAGGACCTGTCACCACGGTGGAGATCGCTCTGGTTGCGGATCACGAGGATGGGCCTTCCAGCCCGAGCGCCACGCTCAACGTCGCAGGCGATTCGGTTCCTGGTGTCCTGACGTCGTACTCCTGGAGCGAGGGCAACAGCACCTTGAATGCCGACACCGTGGCCCCTTCGTTCGGTCCGAGTGACTACACGGCGGTCGCGCTCCCTGCCGACCTCGAGGTGACGGGCGACGCATCGTCCGCCGACCTCGCCGTGCAGGCGCCAGGTGAGTTCCCCTTCTCGACGATCGAGGACCTCGGAGCCGTGACCAAGGC
>JBKPMF010000233.1:0-8374 GCA_046732015.1 Actinomycetota bacterium | reverse complement strand
CAACAGATCCGCGCGTGCCGAGTGGAACAGGTGGTAGCCCTCGAGGTCGTCGCCCAGGCGATCGAGGATGGGCAATCCGGCGCCCGGGCCGTCGGCCATCGCCACGGCGACGGCCCGGTTGAGCTCGATCACCGGCGAAGGCGTCATGGCGCCGAGGCCGGAGTACAGGGAGGCGATCTGCGGCCAGTCCGTGTCTTCCGGCCGCGGCGCTCGAGCGTGGAGGGCGGCGATGGCGGCTTGCACCTGATACGGACCGGGTTCGTGCAGGGCGAGGGCCCGGTCGAGCGTGGCGAGCCCGTCGTCGATCATCCCGTGATCCCAGGTCGCGCGGTTCTGATCGTCGAGCAGCACCAGCCCGCCGGCGTCGTCGGTGCGGGCGTCGCGTCGCGAATGCTGGAGCAGCATCAGCGCAAGCAACCCCAGGGGTTCGCCGCGGCCGGGCAGGAGCGTCGTGACTATGCGGCTCATCCAGATCGCTTCGTCGCACAGGTCGGTGCGGAGCAACCCTTCGCCGCCGGTCGCACGGTAGCCCTCGTTGAAGATCAGGTAGAGCACGGCGAGCACGCCCGCGAGACGTTCCTCGAGCAGTTCGCGCGGTGGCACCCGGTAGGGGATCCCGGCGTCACGGATCTTCCGCTTGGCTCGCACCAAACGCTGCGCCACCGTGGGCTCCGGCGACAGGAACGCGTTGGCGATCTCGCGCGTGGACAGCCCGCCGACGGTGCGCAGGGTCAGCGCGACGCGCGACTCGAGCGGCAGGGCCGGGTGGCAACAGGTGAAGATCAATCGGAGCCGGTCGTCGCCGATCCCGGGCGTCTCGTCCTCACCCATGGTCTCGAGCGCGCGCATCGCCTCGTTCACCTCGGCCTTCTTCCGTCCCACCTGGTCGCGACGCAACCGGTCGATCGCCCGGTTGCGGGCCGTGGTGGTGATCCAGGCACCGGGGTTGTCCGGCACCCCGTCGCGGGGCCAGCGTTCCAGGGCCACGATGAAGGCCTCCTGCACGGCGTCCTCGGCGAGATCGAAATCCCCCAGCACGCGGATCAAGGTCGCGACCGCGCGTCCGGATTCGCGTCGGAACGCGAGGTCGACCGCCTCCTCCGAGGGCGACTTCACGCCTACGGCATCTCCAGGACCGGGCGCAGTTCGATCGTGCCGTAGTGCGCTCCGGGACAGCGTCCCGCCGCCTCGATCGCATCGTCCAGGTTATCGACGTCGAGGAGGTAGTAGCCGCCCAGCGTTTCCTTGGTCTCGGCGAAGGGTCCATCGGTGACGAGCCGCTCCCCGTCCTGGATCCGGACACTGGTGGCCTGGTCGACGTCCTTGAGGGCGTCGCCCCCACGCATCCACCCCTTCTCGGTGAGCCAGTTCGAGTAGTCGGTCCACTGCTCCATGCTCGCGCGTTGTTCGTCCTCGCTCATCTCCGGGAACGCGCTCATGTCGGCGTAGATCAGCAACAGGTACTGCAACGTCGTGCTCCTTTCGCGTCGCTCAGTCCTCGGACGGTGGGACGACGGGACGAACCTCGATCGTGCCGGTCTTGGCGCCCGGGATCGCCGCGGCGTAGGCGAGCGCTGTGGCGAGGTCGCACTCCACCAGGAAGTATCCCCCGAGCTGTTCCTTCGTTTCGGTGAACGGCCCATCCACCACCATGGTTTCGCCGTCGCGGTCGCGCACCAGCGTCGCGGTGGCGGCGCCCTCGAGTTCGGCGGCATCGATGAGGTGGCCGCGTTCCTGCATCTGGTCGGAGACCGCACCGTAGGCCCGGTACATGTCGCGTCGTTCGGCGTCGGTGGCGTCGTTCCACGTGGCTTCCTCGCCGTGGATCAACAGCAGGTAGCGCATCGTGCACCTCCCAGCCGGGCGGAGCTCGGCGCTCCGCGTTCACCCTAGCGACGTACGGACGCCGCCGGATATCGACATCCTGCCCGAAAGACCCGTCCCATGCGGTCGTAGGCTGGCCCGCATGCGCGAGACCGACCCCCTGGACTTCCTGCAGGTCGACCGGTTGTTCACCGAGGACGAGCGGGCCACGCGTGAGCGCGTGCGGCTGTTCGTGGCCGAACACATCCTGCCGCACATCGAAGGCTGGTTCGAACGCGGCGAGTTCCCGACCGAACTGGCGCGCGGCTTCGGGGAGCTCGGCATCCTGGGCATGCATCTCGACGGCTACGGCTGCGCGGGCGAGACGGCGGTCCAGTACGGCCTGGCGAACCAGGAGGTCGAGTTCGGCGATTCGGGTCTGCGCTCGTTCGTGTCGGTGCAAGGATCGCTCGCGATGTTCCCGATCCGCACCTTCGGCTCGGAGGAACAACGGCAGGAATGGTTGCCGCGCATGGCTACCGGCGAGGCCATCGGCTGCTTCGCCCTCACCGAACCCGAGAGCGGGTCGGATCCTTCGAGCATGACCACGCTCGCTCGTCGCGACGGCAGCGACTGGATCCTCACGGGGCACAAGAAATGGAACACGAACGGGTGGGCGAGCGACGTGGCGATCGTCTGGGCCAAGGACGAAGGGGGCACGATCCGGGGGTTCGTCGTGCCGTCGGTGACGCCCGGCGTCGAGTTCCGCTCGCTCGATCACGCATGGTCGCTTCGAGCCGCCGCCCGCTCCGAGCTGATGCTGCACGACGTGCGGCTGCCCGCCGCGGCCGTGCTCCCCGGCGTTGAGGGCATCAAGGGTCCGTTGTCCTGCCTCACCGAGGCGCGGTTCGGGATCGCGTGGGGCACCGTTGGGGCGGCCAGAGCGTGCTACGAAGCGGCCCTGAACCACGCGAAGAACCGTGTGCAGTTCGGCCAGCCCATCGGTGCCTTCCAGTTGGTGCAGCGCAAGCTCGTCGAGATGGCCATCGATCTCAATGCCGCCGCGCTGCTCGCGGTCCAGCTCGGCCGTCTCAAGGACGACGGCGAGGCGACCTTCGAACAGGTGAGCATGGTGAAGCTCAGCAACGCCCGGACCGCCTTGGCGATCGCGCGCGAGGCCCGCAGCGTGCTGGGCGCCACCGGCATCACGTTCGATGCCCCGGTGATCCGCCACATGAACAACCTCGAGTCCGTGATCACCTACGAAGGCACCGAAGAGATCCACACCCTGATCGTCGGCGCCGCCCTCACCGGTTTCCGGGCGTTCGGATGACCTCGGCTCGTGAGCCAACCTCGTTAGCGAATCGTTAGAAGGCGCGTCCGGTAGCCTGACGCCATCAACGTCGACGATCGATCTGATGGAGGTTCACCGATGACACGAGAGTCCGATTGGGCCGTGTTCGAGAAGGCGTGCGAGATCACTGCGTCCGCGGTCCGAGGCACGATGGGCGGCCAGGACGGTCAGCAGGCGTCGTTCGTCGGGGACGTGTTCCGGGAGGTCCACGCCGCGCTGAAGCAGGCGTCGGACGAGATGCCGGAGAAGGCCCGGAACGCCGGGTTCTAGTCCCTGGGCGTCAGGTCGCGCATCGAGACCATGCCGACCACTTGGCCACCTTCGACCACCGGCATGTGTCGGAACCCGAACGCGAACATCGACGAAAGCCCCTCGTGGATGTCCGCCTCGGGTCCGATCGTCGTGGGATCAGCCGTCATGAAGGCTCCGACCTGATGGTGCTCGGCATCGAACTCGGACGCCACCGCGCGCATCACGTCGCGCTCGGTGAAGATCCCCACGAGGCGGTCGCCTTCCATCACCAGGGCCGAGCCCACCTTCTTCGTGCTCATCGTGGTGGCGGCCTCGGCCACGGTGGTGCCGGGATTCACGGTGACCAGCTCGGTGCTCATCACGTCGCGGACGTCGGTCATGGTCCCTCCTACCGCCGAGCCTAGCCCGAGCACGAGCGCTCGGGAAGCCCTGCTCGCCTGGTATCGACCCCGCCGGTCCGCCTATCCCTGGCGCCGCGCCCGCCCCGATCCGTACGCCGTCCTGGTGAGCGAAGTCATGCTGCAGCAAACACAGGCCGCACGCGTCGTACCGGCGTTCGAGGCGTTCATGGTCAGCTTCCCCACGGTGGCAGATCTCGCGGCGGCGTCTCGCGCCGAGGTGCTGCGCGCGTGGGGGAGGCTCGGGTACCAGCGCCGCGCCGTGGCGCTCCACCGTGCCGCCGGGGTGATCGCGCACGAGCACGGCGGCCGGGTGCCCCGCGCGCTCGACGATCTCCGTGCCCTTCCCGGCGTGGGCGAGTACACGGCCGCGGCGGTCGCGAGCCTCGCGTTCGGTCAACCGGTGGCGGCGCTCGACACCAACGTCCGGAGGATCTGGGCCCGGGTCGTGCATGGCGTGGATGCCGACCAGGTGCCTGCGGCGACGACCCGGCTGGACGCGCAGGCCTGGCTCGACCCTGAGCACCCCGGTGCGTGGAACCAGGCGCTGATGGATCTCGGTCGCGATGTGTGTCGCCCTCGGCCGCGTTGCGACGAGTGTCCGCTGCAACCGCGGTGCCGCTTCGCGGCAGCGGGCTCGGCCGGGACCAGGGAGCGGCGTGCCACCACTCGGCGCCAGGCGCCGTTCGAGGGCTCGATGCGTCAGGTGCGCGGCTCGGTGGTGGCGCTGCTCCGCGAACGACCCTCGGCGACGATCGCCGCAGCGGTGGCGGCCACCGGGCACACCCCGGCCCGTATCACCGAAGCCGTGGTCGGGCTGAGCCACGACGGCGTGATCGATGCCTCACCCGCGGCGCTCCGCGGGAGCGCACGAGGGACGGTCAGGCTGGCCGAGGGCACCTCCGCCCAGTAGTCCACCCATGGACTACTCGCCCTTCAGGGCCGGCAGGACCCGTTCGCCGAACAGCTCCACGGCGCGAGCCGCCGTGTCGAAGGCCATGCCCGGATAGTGGAGACGAACGATCAGGTCGAATTCCTTCCTCGACCCGTAGGCGGCCACGAGGGGTCGCAGGGCGTGGACGACGTCCTCGGGCGTGCCGGCCGCGGTGCCCCGACGGGCGGCGTGTTCGTCGGCCGCGTCGGTCTCCAGGGAATCGTGCTCGGGGGTGTCGTGGCCGGCGTCCCAGGCTTCGTAGGCGCCGAGCTGATGGAGCACCCCGTTCCGCGCAAGGTCCCACGCCTGCTGTCCGTCGTCGGCGACGAAGGCGTTGACCATGAGGGCCAAGTGAGATGCGGAGGGATCGCGCCCCGCCTCCCTCGCTCCTTCATCCATCAACGAGACGGCGTGCTGCACATGGCCGGCATCGTCGGCATCGGTGATGTGCCCGTCGCCGATCCGGCCGGCGCGACGCATGGCGGCGTCGACGTAGCCGCCCAGCAGGATCGGCGGACCACCGGCTTGGGCGGGCGGCGGCGTCACGCGCACCCGGTCGCAGGAGAGCACCTCGCCCTCGAAGGAGAAGCGCTCGCCCGTCCACGCGCGCCGCAGGATGGCGACCGTGTCGACCAGGCGTGGGACCCGCTCCTCGATCGGGACCCCGAACATCCGGAACTCCTCCTCGCGCCAGCCGATGCCCAGGCCGAGCGTGAGTCGTGCGTCGGAGAGTTGATCGACCACGGCCGCGTCTTCGGCGAGCCGGATCGGATCGTGGAACGGGGTGAGGACCACGCCCGTGCCCAGGCGGATGTGACTCGTGGCGTCGGCGAACGCCCCCAACATCACCATGAGCGAAGGCAGGTAGCCGTCGGATGAACCGTGGTGCTCGCTGACCCACGCCGAGTCGAAGCCCAACGCCTCGGCCAGTCGCACCAGCTCCAGCGTCTCGCGGTACTCCTGCGCGAACGACCGTGGCGATCCTCCCGGCACCTGGCCGGTGAACAGTCCGATCCCCACTCGGACGACCATCGGAGCACGCTACCGCACCACACCAGCGGTCCTCCACCCAGCCGTTGTCCCGGGACGACGCGGGCTGCTACCGTGAGCTCCGAGAATGAGACCGATTCTTAGAACTAGAGGCATCAGCGTCCACCGCGCCGCGGTGGGTGTGCTCGCCGTGTTGATGGCGGCGCTTCCTGCCTGCGCGGAAACGGGGTCGTCCGCGAGCGAAGCGGACGTGTCCGTCGCTGCGAGCTTCTATCCGCTCGCGTACGCGGCGGAACAGGTGGGTGGCACCTGTGTCGAGGTCACGAACCTCACTCCGCCTGGTACCGAGCCGCACGACCTCGAGCTGACCCCCGATGACGTCGAGGCTGTCGCCACCGCCGACCTGGTGGTCTACCTGGGAGGCGGGTTCCAGCCCGCGGTCCAGGACGCGATCGAGGAGGCCCAGGGCGTCACGCTCGACCTGCTCGCCGAGGTTGACACCGCCGCCGCGCCGAGCGGTGAGGCTGACGGGCTTTCGGTCGATCCGCATGTCTGGCTCGACCCCGGGCTGTTCGCGACGGCGATCCCGCCCCTGGTCGAAGCGATGGAGTCGGCGGCCCCCGACGCAACCTGCGATTTCCACGCCAACGGTGCCGCGCTGATCGAGGCGTTGCATGGCCTCGATGCCGAGTTCGTCGCGGGCCTCGCGGACTGCCGGACCACGACCCTGGTCACGAACCACGCCGCGTTCGGCTACCTCGCCTCCGCCTACGGCCTGACGCAGTCGGCGATCTCCGGGTTGGCGCCCGACACCGAACCGACGCCCGACCGGATCGCCGAACTCGTCGACCTCGTGCATCGTGAGGGCGTCACCACGGTCTTCAGCGAAGCGTTGGTCTCGCCGGAGGTGGCCCAAACCCTGGCGAACGAAGCCGACGTGCAGGTCGCGGTCCTCGACACCCTGGAAGGACTGACGCCGGACGAGGTGGATGCGGGCCAGGACTATGGTTCCGTGATGCGCCGCAACCTCGAGACCCTGCGAGGTGGCCTTGACTGTCGCTGAGCCAGCCCGCCGATCGGGTACCGCCTCGCTGCTGCAGGCCGACGGGATCCGGTTCGCCTATGGCCGCAGCCTCGTGCTCGAGGATGTCTCGCTCGATGTGGCGCCCGGTGAGTTCGTGGCGCTCGTGGGGCCGAACGGTTCGGGCAAATCGACGTTGCTCAAGGTGCTGTTGGGGTCCCTGAGCCCCGAGCGGGGCATCGTGCGGCTGTTCGGCGAGGACCCGGTGGCCTTCCGCGATCGCGGTCGCCTCGGGTACGTGCCGCAACGCCCGTCGCTCGCCTCGGAGGTGCCTGCCACCGTCGCCGAGATCGTGGCCGCCGGCCGCCTGTCCCGCCGCGGCTGGTGGCGACCGCTCAGCGGGGGCGACCGCACCGCGGTGACCCACGCGTTGGAATCGGTCGGCCTCGCCGACCTCGCCGACCGGCCGATCAACCAGCTCTCGGGCGGTCAGCAACAGCGGGCGTTCATCGCCCGGGCCTTCGCGAGCGAGCCGTCGCTGTTGGTGCTGGACGAGCCGATCGCCGGCGTCGACGCGGAATCCCAACGCCGGTTCCGTGATGCGATCGTGCACCTGATCGCCGACCACGGTTCCGGCGTGCTCCTGGTCTCTCACGAACTCTCCGCGGTTGCGGCCGATCTCGACCGGGTCGTCGTGCTGAAACGCCGGATCCTGTTCGACGGGCCGCCGTCGCAGCTCACCGCCGAGGGCGTGAGCCTGGGGGTGCACCGCGAGGACCTGCCCTTGTGGCTGGAAGGGCTCACATGATCGCGCTGACCCTGCCGTATCCGTTCGATCTGCATTTCATGCAGCGCGCGTTGATCGCCGGCGTGGCCGTGGGGGTGTTCGCCCCGATGATCGGCACGTTCCTGGTGCAGAAGCGCATGTCGTTGATCGGTGACGGCATCGGGCACATCGCGTTCGCGGGGGTCGGCGCGGGCTTCCTCGCCCAGTCGGGGGTCATCGCCGGGGCGGCGCTCGGGCTGGGCCCCGTCTGGATGGCGCTCGTGTTCGCGGTGGCCGGATCGCTCGGCATCGAGTGGCTCAGGTCACGACGTAGGGCCTCCGGTGACCTGGCGCTCGCACTGTTCTTCTACTCGGGTATCGCGCTCGGGGTGGTGCTGGTGAGCCTCGGCGGCGGGTTGAACGCGAGCGTCCTCACCTACCTGTTCGGCCAACCGCTGACGGTGAGCGCGCAGGAAGTCATGCTGATCGTGTCGCTGGGCGCGGCCATCGTGGTGGCGATGCTGGTGCTGCGGCGAGTGCTCTTCGCGGTCGTGACCGACGAGGATTGGTCGAACGTTGCCGGTCTGCCCGTGGGGCTGGTGAACAACGTGCTCGCGGTGATCACTGCGGTGGCCGTGGTCGCGGCGATGCAGATCGTGGGCATCCTGCTGATCGCCGCGATGATGGTGCTGCCGGTCGCCAGCGGGCAGCTGCTCGCTCGCTCGTTCGCCGGCACGATGCGGTGGGCGGTGGCCATCGGCGTCGCCTCGGTGGTGGCGGGCCTCGCGGCGTCTCGCATCTGGGACCTCGCGCCGGGCGGCACGATCGTGTTGCTGGCCGCGGGGGTGTTCATGGT
>JBKPMF010000232.1:0-13184 GCA_046732015.1 Actinomycetota bacterium | reverse complement strand
CTTCGCTCCCGGCCGCGAGCACCAAGGGGGCGGCCGCCCACGCTTCGAGCCCTTCCGGCAGCTCGGCGCGCGGCAAGGATCCTTCGGTGGCGAGGCGGTACAGGTGGGGATGTGCGAGCGCCCATGTGCGATAGGCGGCCGCGAGGGCCTTCAACGACGTGCGGCGCGAGGCCCGCGATCCGAGGGCGTCGACCGCAGCGTGCATCGCCTCGCCCTGGACGCGGAGAGCCTTGGCGATCAACAGCACCTCGAGCTCGTCTTTGCCGGCCACGTGCTTGTACAGCGACGGGGCCTGGATGCCCAACCGCGCCGCCAGGGTTCGCATCGTGAGGCCATCCGGACCCTGTTCCTCGAGCAGGTCCTCCGCCGCATCGACGATCTGCGCGAGTCGTGGCGGCAACGCCGCGGTCTCGGGTGCCGTCACGCTCACGCGACGCCCGCGACACGCAGCTCGATCACCCGCGCGCCGAGCGCGGCGTTCACCTTCGTGAAGGTGGTCGCGGTGTCGACCTCGATCAGCTTCCGGAGGAACGGCACCATCAGGCCCTTGAACCGCTCCCCTTGGACGAACCGCACGCGCCCGGGCTCGGTCTCGTGGATCTCGAACCGGTGCTCGCCGTCGAAGATGCCCGGCATCAGCAGGCGACCGAGCCACCGGAGCTCCCGGCCGGGATCGGCGACCAGCACGGTGGGCTTCATCGTCATCACCCGGCCCCCATTGAGCCGGAAGCGGATGTGGAGCCGCGATCCGACCTTCGCCTCACCCTGCACCCGTTCCATGCCCGGGTTCCAGTCGGCGTAGGAGGCGAAGTCGCTCAGGACGCCCCACACCTCGTCGGCCGTTCCCTCGATCGTGGTCTCACTGTGGATCTCGTTCCTGAACCCCATCTCGGCCTCCCCTGCTGCGTCGCGTAGCTAACGTCGTTAGCTGAACGATAGCTAACAGCGTTAGCCTTGTCAACCGGAAAGGTGGCACGCCGATGAGAACGACTCAGATGGCGGACGGACCGAGCGGTTCGCCCGAGGTGGCCAGCCGCTCGAAGTCGCGGGCTCCCATCGGGTGGGCGAACCAGAAGCCCTGCGCCAGTCGGCAGCCGTTGGACCGCAGGAAGATGTACTCGCCCTCGGTCTCGACCCCTTCGGCGAGCGGCACCATGTCCAGGCTCTGGGCCACCTGGATCATCGCCCGCACCATCCCGGCCAGTCGGACGTCCCGGTCGACGTGCCGCACGAACTCGCGGTCGATCTTCAACACGTCGACCGGCATGTGCTTCAAGCGCGCCAGGGACGAGTACCCCGTGCCGAAGTCGTCGAGCGCGAGCCGGAGACCGCACGCGTGGAGCTCACGCAGGATGCGCTGGGTCCTCTCGGGGTCGGTCATCGCGCTGGTCTCGGTGATCTCGGCCTGCATGCACGAAGGGTGGACGCCGGCGTCATGGAGCTTGCCGATCAGCCGCTCACCGAGGCGAGGTGTCCACATCTGCCGCGGAGACAGGTTGAACGAGACCTCCAGGCTGAGCCCGGCATCGATCCACCGACGCTGCTGGCGCGCGACCTCGTCTACCACCCAGTCACCGATCGCCTCGATCAGTCCGAGCTCCTCCGCCACGGGGATGAACTCCCCGGGCGGGACGATGCCGGCCGCGACGTCATCCCAGCGGATCAGCGCCTCGGCGCCCACGATGCGCCGGTCCGCGAGGTCGATGACCGGTTGGTAGTGCAACAACCAGCTCTCGTCCTCCACGGCCTGACGGAGGCGCGTGGCGAACGACAACCGGTCCTGCGCGTCATCGGCGTCGGCGGCGAAGAAGGCGTGACCACCGGGATCGAGCCGCTTGGCGCGGTACATCGCGACGTCCGCGTTCCGCATCAGGGTCTCGACGTCGTGCGCGTCGTGGGGATGCACGCTGATGCCGATGGAACCGCGCGCGAAGAACTCCGTGCCCTCCAGGTCGAACGGCGCAGCCATCGCCTCGTACACGCGGTCGGTGACGGCCCGGATCGCCTCGACGTAGTCGGCGTCGCCGAGGTCGGCGAGCAGCATGAGGAATTCGTCGCCGCCCTGTCGCGCCACCAGGTCGGTGTCGCGGGTGCACGCGCCGAGCCGGTCGGCGAGCTGGATCAACAGCCGGTCGCCCGCGTGGTGGCCGAGCGAGTCGTTCACCAGCTTGAAGTTGTCCAGGTCCAGGTACAGGACTGCGACCACCGTCCCGTCCCGCTTCGCACGCTGCACGGCGAGCGCCAGGGTCTCTTCGAAGAGCTCTCGGTTGGCGAGCCCGGTGAGGCCGTCGTGGAACGCCATGTGCGCGATCCGCGCTTCGGCTTCCTTCAGCTCGGTGACGTCGAACAGGATGCCGTGCTCCCACAGCACGCGGCCGTCATCATCGCGGTGGGCGTAGGCGCGGTCGCGAACCCAGACGATGCCGCCGTCGGGGCGGATCATCCGGTAGTCGGCGAGATCGCCGCCCACGCCGTCGATGAACGCCTGGCTCTGGGATTCCACGGTCTCCCGGTCTTCCGGATGCACCATGCGGATCCACATGTCGGGGTCGTCCCGGTAGGCCTGCGGGGTCACGCCCAGGATGTGCTCGATCTGCGGGTTGACGTAGGTGGTGACGTTGCCGTCGTCGGCGTAGACCACGGCGGGGATCTGTTCCACGAGGCCGCGGTAGCGCTCCTCGGCATCGGCGAGCGCGGCTTCGGCCTCGCGGCCGGCGATCAACGCGCGAGCGTCCCGCAGTGACGCGACCGTGACCCCGTCTTCGAGTTCGCGAACGCGCACCTCGACCGCGAGTTCGCCGTCGGCACAGCGGAGCATCGCCTCGAACGGCACGGCATCGTCGGGCGCCGCACGCCAATCGAGGATCACCTCGTGCAGGTCGAGGCCGGCGATCGGGCGCCCGACCAGGTCGAGCGCCCGTTCGTTCGCGCATGCGATCCGGCCCTCACGCACGACGAGCAAGGCCTCGGGACCGGCGGCGAACAGCTGGGCCGGGTCCACCAGGGCATCGGTCGAACGCTGCGCTTCCTGCATGCTTGACCATCGACGCCCCGCTCCGGCGACCTGAGTGAGTCACCGGATCGCGTGCATCACAGGCGTGCTCGGATGCCTGCGGTGTCCATACCCATGGCCGCGTCGAGCTCCTGCCACGTGCCGTACCGATGGATGAACCGGCGCGGAACCCCGATGGACCGCACGCGGGCCGCCACATCGGCGAACACGGGCGTGATGACGGCGGCCGCGGTGCCCTCGTACCAGGGCTCGACGACCACGACGTCGGGGGCGTCCTTCGCGAGCTCGCGGAGCGTCGCACCGTTGAAGGGCTCGAGGCTCGTGGCGTACACCACCGTGGCGTCCAGGTGGGCGGTCGCCTCCAGCGCGCGCGTGAGCATGGGCCCGAACGCCACCACCGTGGGTCCGTCGCCTCGACGGATCACCTCGAGCCGGCCGGGCGCGACGTCGTGGGGTTCGTCATTCGTCGCCAGGCTCGTGCGCACGTAGGTGGGCTCGCCGTTCGTGACCACCGCCCGAAGCAGCTGGTCCACCTCGCGTCCGTGACCCGGCACCAGCATCTGCATGCGCGGGATCGCCAGCATGAGGGACGCGTCCGCCGGCGAATGATGGGTCGCGCCTTCCCCGGCGTAGTCGTAGGAGCCTCCCGAGCCCACGAAGGTCCCGCCGAGGCCCTGGTAGCCGAAGTCGAGCTTCAGCTGCTCGTAGGGACGCTCGGCCATGAACGGCGACAGCGAATGCGCGATCGGATGGAACCCCTCCATGGCGAACCCGGCGGCGATCCCCACCATGGTCTGCTCGGCGATCCCCACGTTGACGGCACGCAGGGGGTCGTGCCGGATCGCGCGCGCCAGCAAGCTCACGCTGATGTCGGCGAGCACGATGGCCACCCGGTCGTCGGCTTCGAGCAGGTCCGTGGCCGTGGCGGCGAACGCCTCACGCATGGCGGCCATCACCACTCCCCCTCCGGGATGTCCGCCACGACCGCCACCGGTTGTTCCGGGTGGCGAACCCCGAGCGCCGCTGCGAGGGCGTCATGATCGTGACCGTCGACGACGCGCACATCCCATCCGAACGGTGGCAGCCACGCGTCCCACGGCCCCATCGGCCATGAGGAGCTGTGGTTGTCGACGATGAGCCACGTCAGGTTGCCCAGCCGGAGGTTCGGCGCCAGCATCACACCCTCCCAGTTGGAGCCCTCGTTGAGCTCGGCGTCGCCGGTGAGCACGACCACCCGGGTGTCCATGCGTCCCTTCGCCCGCAACGCCTGCGCCACGCCCAGCGCCATCGGGAGCCCGTGACCGAGCGAGCCGGTCGAGGCTTCGATGCCGGGCACCTGTGTGCGGTCCGGATGCGAGCCCAAGCGGCCGTCGTGGTCGAGGAACGCGTCGAGCCACTCGGGCGGGAAGAACCCTTTCGCCGCCAGGATCGCGTAGAGCGACGCCGGTCCATGGCCCTTGCTCAGGATGAACCGGTCCCGATCCTCGGCGTCCGGATGCGCGGGGTCGATCCGCAGGATCCGGTCGTAGAGGACCCAGAGGGCATCGAGCGTCGACGTGGTGCTCTCGTCGTGCTTCTCGTCGCCGGTGGCCCGCGCCATCAGGGCACGCACGTGCGTCAGGGGATCGGTCGTGGTATCCATGACGACGAACCCTAGAACTTAAAGTCCACTTGAAGTCAAGCCCCCGCGGAGGTGACCGCGATGACGAAGGGCCGCGACGACCTGCTGACGATCGGTGAGGTCGCGGAACGGAGCGGCCTCGCCACCTCGGCGATCCGCTTCTACGAAGCCGAGGGATTGGTGACGTCGACGAGGACGCCCGGCAACCAGCGGGCGTTCGCCCGGCACACGCTGCGTCGGCTCGCGTTCATCCGTGCGGCGAAACGCGTTGGACTGTCCCTGGAAGATGTCGCCGGGGCGCTCGCCACCCTGCCGCCCGATCGCGCGCCGACGAAGGCGCAGTGGGCCAAGCTCTCCCGCACCTGGCGACGCGGGCTGGACGAACGCATCGCCGACCTCGAAGCGCTGCGCGACGATCTCACGAGCTGCATCGGCTGCGGCTGCCTGTCGCTCGCGACCTGCCGCCTGTACAACCCCGAGGACGCCGCGAACGTCAACGGCAACGGGCCACGGTTCCTGCTGGGCGACGACCACGATGCGTTCCTCGTTCACCGGCCGCCGCGGGTGAGGTAACTCAGAACGGCTTGGCCACCATCAGCGCGATGATCACCACCACCACGACCAGCTCGGCGTTGCGAGCGAACGCCACCACCGGGTCGGCGAACGCCCGCTGGAGCTCCGGCGTCATCGTGCCCTTCGCGGTCGCATCCTCGAGCGCGGCGTCGAACACCTTGCCTCTCGGTAGGAACACGGTCGGCACGAACGCGAACAGCGCCACGAACAGCACGAGGGACACCAGGAGCCAGCCGTTCCCCGGCCCGGTGAGCGGGCGGCCCTGCGCCACCACGGCGATCAGGCCCGCCACCAGCACGGCGAACGACCCGGGGATCACGAGCAGCTTCTCGAACCGGGTCGCCAGGCCGACGAGCGCCCCCACCTGACCCAGGTCATCGGTGGAACGAGCCTTCGCGAGGGTGATGTTGCGGCCGATCAGACCGGCGACGAACCCGAACGCGATCACCACGTGCAGCACCACCCACCACCGCATCACGCCCTCCTCCGTTTGGGACAGATGAAGGCTACGTGGTGGAGGAGGCCCGGTCAGCCAGGGAGCTTCTCAGCGAGCACGTCGACCGGCTGGATGTCCGGAGGTTCGGAGAGCAGGTCGTCGGCCTGGGCCATGAGCGCCTCGGCGACACGACCGGCGAGGTGGGCCTGGCGTCCGGCATCGTCCGGGAACGCGTCGAAGATCCCGAACTCCGACGGCCCCAGCTTGATCGCGAACCAGGCGGTGGTGGCGGGTTCGGCCTCGACCAGCGTGCGCCCGGACTCGAGGAACCGCTGCACCTCCTGCTCCTTGCCTTCCTTGGCCTTGAGGCGAACGAAGAGACCGACGGTGGTCATGGGGCGTCCTTCCTTCGGGGAACACGGGCTGCGATCAGCCTATGTCAGGTCGCACACAACTGTGCATAGTCAGATAGCGCGCATCCGGTTGTTGCGGGGGTTGTGCTCCACCTCGGCGAGTCCCAGCACCTCGAGCACGGGCGGCACGTAGTTGCCGAAGCGCCCGCGCAGGCCCTTCTTCAGGCCGTACCACCCGCCCACCGGGTTGTCGGTCGAGCGAGCCCATGCTTCGACCGTGCCGTCCTTCGCGGGCTTCTGCTCGTCGGCATTGCCCAGCGGCACCCAGTCGCCGTGGGCCACCAACATCGCGTGCAGGTCCTCGATCGCGCGCAGGTGGTAGCGCAGTTCGGTCTTGCCGACCGTGCAGATCAGCGCCGGTGGATCCGCGTCCGGCGCGCGAGCCATCATGAACTCAGACTGCAGGCTGGGCGTCTGCAGCACCCACGGATCGTCCGGCGTGCCGCTCCCCTTGGCTGTCATGTGGGAACGGTAACGCGAGACGGGGCGGAAGGTCACCCCGGGCCGGAACGCGGGGCATGTCCGATGATGGAGCCACGACGAAGGGAGCGGCAGATGAAGGTCGGCATCGTGGGCACGGGAACCGTCGGACGGACCTTGGCACTGGGCTTCTCCGAGAAGGGCCACGACGTCGTGATCGGCACGCGTGATGTCGACGCGTTGATGGCCCGCATCGACGGAGACGCCATGGGCAACCCGCCGTTCGCGCAATGGAAGGCGGACCACCCGGAGATCGGGCTCACGACCCAGGCCGACGCGATGGCTCACGGCGAGATCGTCGTGAACGCCACGTCGGGCGAGGGTTCCGAAGCCGCGCTGGGCACCGGAGCCGAGCACCTCACCGGGACGATCGTGCTGGACACGTCGAACCCGATCGATCACACATCGGGATGGCCGCCGAGCCTGTTCGTCGCCAACACCGATTCGCTCGGCGAACGGCTGCAAGCCACCTTCCCACAGGCGCGCTTCGTGAAGGTGTGGAACACCATGACGGCGGCGCTGATGACCGACCCGGGCGCGCTCGCCGGCGGCGACCACACGATCCCGCTGTGCGGCAACGACGCCGACGCCAAGGCCGAGACCACGGCGATCCTCGCGTCCTTCGGATGGCGGGACATCCTCGATCTGGGCGACATCACAGCGGCTCGGGCCATGGAGGCGTATCTCCTGATCTGGCTCCGCGACATGGGCGCGTTGGACACCGGCATGTTCAACACGAAGGTGGTGCGTTGACGGCGAGCCTCAGACGTCGAGGCGGATCACGTCGCGATCGTCGGCGGGCTGCGGCGGAGGCGGTGCCATCGCATCGAGCTGCTGCAGGGTGCATCGTTGTGGATCCATCGCCGGCAGCCATCGAACGAATCGCGCCGCCGAGCGGAACCGTCGCCCGCGCAGCCGTGCGAACGTCACCTCGCAGGCCATCTCTGGGCGGACCTCGATCCATCCGTTCACGGCCGGGGTGTCATCGCGCTCGAGACCCGCGAGCGCGAGGGCCGCTCCGCGCCGCTCGCTCGACCCACGCAGCGACGAGGTCCGCCCCATGTCCACCAGCTCATCGCCGTCGAAGAGCCCCAGGCGCAGGGCGTGCGGCGGCCCGGAGCCCTCGCGCCGGATCCCGGTCACCACGCAGGTCGCCGTGCGGAGCCTGGGCACCCGCACCATCCTGACCCCGTCGACCGCCCGCGCGATCACGCCGTCGCGCCCGGATTCGTCCCGGTCCTCGAGCCAGCGGATCGCGAAACTGACGAACGGCGTATGCGGCGTCACGACGGCCGGCGTGCCGGCGGCCAGCTGGCCCAGATCGGCCGAGGCCGCGGGGATATCCGAGTCCTCCGCGATCGACACGAGCAGTGTGCGCCGCGCCGCGAGGTCGCACGGCCGCAGGTCCCAGGTGTCGCGCGACAGCAGGTCGGTCAGCACGAGCGTGGCAGGCCAGCGCTCGGTGAGTTCGGCGACGCGCGCCGCCGATGGGTGGATCCGTAACCGCAGCCGATCGAAGGAGAACCCGGACGGCCGAACCACCACGATCGAACCCCGCACCGTGCAATCGAGGGGGAGGCGTGAGGCATGCCGCACCACCTCGGGGAAGTATCGGTCCATCGCCTTGCCCCGGTCGGACACCAACACGGTGTGCCCCGCACGTCGATGCACCACGACGCGCAGCCCGTCCCAGTCCGGTTCGTAGCGCCAGGACGGACCTTCGGGCAGATGATCGGTGAGCGCGGGAGCGGGCAGGTCAGGGAGCGACAGCACGCCGCGAGCGACGTCGACGACCGGCTCCCCCTCACCCGAGACCATCGCTCCGACCTTCCCATCGGGACACCCCGGCCCACATCGGACGCACAGCCCAAACCCGAAGGCCGATGGGCCGAGTCGCGTTCGGCCGGAAGGACTCCCCCCGACCGGGCTACAGCGGAGGTTCCGCCGTGTCGGCGATAGGGTGGATGCATGGCAGGAACCGCCAGGATCGGGCTGGGATGCATGCCGATGAGCTTCGGCTACGTCGACGTCGCGGCCGAGGACGACCCGATTGACGTGATCCGCCGCGCGATCGACCTGGGTGTGCCGATGCTCGACACCGCCGATGTGTACGGCCCGTTCTCCAACGAGGAGCTCGTCGGCGCGGCCATCCACGACCGGCGCGACCGCGTGGAGGTGGCCACCAAGGTGGGTCTGCTGGTCGGCCGGAACGGCGGCTATCCGCTCGACCGCGACGCGACACCTGATCACGTTCGGTCGGCGAT
The DNA here is from genome assembly GCA_046732015.1 of Actinomycetota bacterium. Taxonomy (GTDB): domain Bacteria; phylum Actinomycetota; class UBA4738; order UBA4738; family HRBIN12; genus JAOUEA01. Next base: position 4,384 of record JBKPMF010000232.1, on the reverse strand, counting down.
CGACGCGTCGCTCGGGCGGTTGCGCACCGATGTGGTCGACCTCTACTACCTCCACCGCATCGACCCGGAGGTTCCGGTCGAAGAGACCTGGGGCGCGATGGCCGAACTCGTCGACGTCGGCAAGGTCCGCGCGCTCGGGCTCTCCGAGGTAACGGTCGCGGAGGCCGAACGGGCGCACGCGATCCATCCGGTCGCAGCGATCCAGTCGGAGATGAGCCTGTGGACGCGCGACCCGCTCGTGGACATCGTGCCCTGGTGTGCCGCGCACGGCGCCCGCTTCGTGCCGTTCTCCCCGCTGGGGCGAGGGTTCCTCACGGGGGCGATATCGGCGGCCAGCTTCGACGAGTCCGACTTCCGGTCGAACAACCCCCGCTTCACCGCGGAGGCCGTCGACGCGAACCAGGCCATCGTGGGGCGGGTTCGCGAGGTGGCCGAACGCGTGGGCGCCACGCCCGCGCAGGTGGCGCTGGCCTGGACGTTGGCCCAGGGCGAGCACGTGCTGCCGATCCCCGGCACGAAGCGCCGGCGCTATCTGGAGGAGAACCTGGGCGCCGGCGACCTCGCGCTCTCACCCGAGGATCTAGCTGATCTGGACGCCCTGCCCGTGGCCGAAGGCGCCCGGTACTGACGCTCAGTCGATCGTGATCGACCCGTCGGCCCCGATGGGGAAGAACGGGTTGAAGGCGACCTCCCACGGATGCCCGTCGGGGTCGGCGAAGTAGCCGGAGAACCCGCCCCAGTCCATGCGTTCGGCAGCCTTCAGCAGCGTACCGCCCGCGGCGACCGCCTCGTCGAGCGCGTCGGAGACCGCCGATTCTGTCTCGAGGTTGATCGCGAGGGTGATGCCGCCGAACGGCGCGCGAGGCTCCGGCGGCAGGTCGGCGTCGGCCGCCAGCGAGGCATAGCCGAACAACCCCAGGTAGGCACCGTTGGTGCGGAACCAGGTGATCTCGTCGCCACCGGAGGTGCATCGTTCCCACCCCAGGGCGGAGTAGAACGCGGCCGCCCGTCCGATGTCGGTGACCCCCAGGGTGACGATGTTGATCTTGGCCGGAACGCTCATAGTCTCGATGCTAGTCGGCCGCCACGACATCACCGACCTCGTAGCCTGCACGCATGACCGATCCGAGCCCGCTCCTCCAGCGCATCGACGCCTATCTCGACGGTGTGCCGCGCGGCGTCACCATCACCGAGGAGTTCGGCCCGTTCACGCTGTTCATCAACACCGGCAACGGGTGGCGGTACTACGCCCGCCCGACGCCGGGCCAGACCCTGTTCGACGTCGACAGCGTGGAGGCCGTGCTCGCCCGCCAGCGCGAGCTCGGCCAGCCGCAGGAGTTCGAATGGGTCACCGACCTCGCCCCGGGGGTCCGCGCCGCCACGGAGGCGGCGGGGCTCGAGGTGAGCGAGATGCCGCTGATGCATCTGCCGCTCGACGGGTTCGGAGCGGTCGTCCCGGAGGGCGGGGAGATCGAGGTGCGGATCGTGAGCCCCGAGGAGGATCTCGCGACGGCGGTCGCCGTGGCCATGGTGGGCTTCGGCGCGCCGGGCACCGACGTGGGTGAGGCCGGGATCGAGGCGTTGCCCACGGCGGCGGCGGCGATCCCCGAGAGCACGCTCGAGTTCACGGCCGACCGGATGCGCGACGGGTTCACGTCGATGGCGGTGGCCGCCGTGGGCGGGATCCCGGTCGCGAGCGGGAGCCACCAGCCGTTCGGCGGCGCCACCGAGATCACTGGCGTGGCGTGCCTGCCGGCCTACCGGCGGCGAGGCCTGGGCGCCGCGGTGACCTCGGCGTTGGTGGAGGACGCCATCGATCGCGGCGTCGGGACCGTGTTCCTGTCGGCGGGGAGCGAGGACATCGCGCGCGTGTACGAACGCGTGGGATTCCGAACGGTCGGCCACGTGGGTGCGGCCGCGTTCGCCGACGCCGCTACGCTGCGCTGAAGGGTCACCCGGCGGCGTAGTCGATCCGCTCGAACGGCCACTCCGGCCCCTCGAGCCAGGCACGGACCGCGCGCCGCAGCGGCTCGTCCAGGTCGGCATGGGAGCGCCGAGCCCAGGATCGGGCACGCACGTCCACCCCCTCGAGCGGCGACGGGTAGAGGTAGACACACCCGATCACGTCGCGATCCACGGGATCGAGCACGGTGTAGGTGAAGCCGGTTCGGTCCCGGAAATCCTGCGCATGCTGCTCGAGGTCGGACTTGTTCTGCTCCAGGGTCATCGGCCGCGGCCAGGGATCGGGGTGGTCGTCGAAGTCGTCGGAGAACCCGGGGCTCGCATGGATGTGCTCGATGCTCGACATCCACGCGGCATGATCGGCTTCGTTGTGCTGGGGCCCGAGGGGCTCCAAGACGAACGCCTCGGCGACCAGCCCGTCGGGCGGCGTGAACCCAGCTGGAACGAAGTCCGGCGACATGGCCCGACCCTAGCGCAGGACGAGGACGACCCGAGGCGGTAGCGTCCACGCATGAGCGACGACGATCGATACGAACGCGGGCGCGCACGGTTCCTGGAGGTGCACGACGAGAAGGCGCTGGGCGCCGTCGAAGGGCTCGGCGACCTGGGCCGCATGATCGTCGAGGTCGTCTACGGCGACGTCTACAGCCGCGATGCGCTCTCGACGCGCGACCGGGAACTCGTGACGGTGGCGGCGCTGGTGTCGCTCGGCCGGTCAGCCCAGCTCCCTCAGCACCTTCGGGCCTCGCTGAAGGCGGGCCTCACGCCGCAGGAGCTCGGCGAGGTCATCATGCAGACGGCCCTGATCGCCGGGTTCCCACCAGCGATGAACGCGATGTCGACGCTGCGGACGATCGTGGCCGAACGCGACCGGTGAGCACGCCTGTGAGCCGGATCAGCCTTCGGAGGTCAGGCACCCGCCCATGAAGTAGGTCCACCCATCGCGGCCCTCCATCGCTTCGAACGCGCCGACGACGGTGTCGCCACGGACCAGCCGGAACGCCATCGGGTTCGGCGGGTCTTCGCCCGGGATCGACTCGACGTACCCGGCGCGTTCGATGAGGTCATCCTCGAGGAGCCCGTCGTCGGCGAGGACCTCGCGGATGGCCGTCTGCTGATCCTGGACGAAGCTGCTCGGCAGGTCTCCATTGAGCTGCTGGCCGGTCTCGTCGAGCGGGCACTCGGGCTGGTAGGACACGTAGTGCGATGCCGGGTCGGTCACGACGAACCCTGCGCCGGAGCTGGGATCCGGTGTCGTCGAGCCCTCGGGAGCGCAGGTGGCGTGCCACGAGCCAGGCGGCAGGGGGAGCTCGAACGTCCCGCCGTCCTCGCGCAACTGCATCGGGTAGGCCAGCCCCGCGTCCGACTGGAAGAAGATCTTCTGGCCCGCCGTCCCGGCGATCGCCACGTGGACCCCGTCGGCCTTGGCGTTGACGGCGGGAACCTCGATACCGGCGCCGCGTTCGATGCACTGCACCCGGAGGAGCCCCACGGCGTCATCCTCGTCGATCACCTGCACGGCTGAAGGAGCGCTCGACGTGGGTCGATCGAGTCGCCCCATCGCGCCGAGCAACCCGGCGCCGGCCGCGATCACGAACACCAGCATCGCGAGCGCGAGCGTCTGGGCCACGCTGCCGCGTTCGGAAGCACACCGGATCCGACGTCGAAGAGCCATGTGCCCCAGGACATCGGCACATGCGCGGCCTTCCCTTACCCCGTGCGGCGGATCGTCGCCCTCCAGGCCTGGACGTCGCCGTCCTCACGGTTGGTCTCGAACGCGGCCGGGACGATCTCGGTCACCGACCACCCGTCGTCGAAGGTCGCTCGCAGCTCGGCTTCGGTGATGCGCCGCGGACCCCATCCCAGCGGCTCGCGCTCGCTGAAGCACAGGAGGTGCAACGTACCCCCCGGATTCACCACGCCGGCCAGGCTCGCCGCGTACACGGGCCGTTCGTGGTCGTCGAACACGTGGAACAGGCCGCAGTCGAGCGCCGAGTCGAAGGTGCGGCCGAGCCCTTCCAGCGCGAACACGTCCGCCACCAGGAACTCGGCGCGCGCCAATCCTCGTTCGCGCGCCTTGTCGATCGCCTTGCCGATCGCCCGCGGCGAGGCGTCGATGCCCAACACGGCCTCGCCCTGGCGGGCCAGGGCGAGAGCATTCTCGCCCGTGCCGCACCCGGCATCGAGTACCGGCCCCTCGAACCGGCCCGCAGCGATCAACGCCTCGACCTCCCGCTGGGGCCGGCCGATGTCCCAGGGCGGCACGCCCAGGTAGGAGTCGTCGAAGCCGCGGTCGGCGGGATAGGACGCCATGGAGCCGTTCACCCTAGCCCACCCGTCACGAGCGAGTTGCGGCGCTCGCGACGCGACGACCTAACCTGTCGGGGTGACGCTCTTCCGGCTCCGCGACGATCTCCCCGCC
>JBKPMF010000231.1:0-3253 GCA_046732015.1 Actinomycetota bacterium | reverse complement strand
ACGGTGGCGTTCGCGTTGGCCCTCGGTGAGTACGGCGCCACGACCGTGGCGCCCGTGCCGTTGCGCGAGGGGTCGAGCATCACGCGGCCGGCGCGCTTCGCCTTGCGGAACTCATCGGTGATCAGCTCCGGACGGCGCTCGGCCACCAACGCGGTCAGCGCGCTCGCCGCCTGACGGAATTCCTCGGGCGGGATCCGCCGTTCCACCTGCACGACCACATGCAGGCCCTTGCCGCCGGTCGTCTTGACCAGGGGCGAGACCTCGAGGTCGTGCAGCGTCTCCACGACGAGCAGCGCCACCTCGACCGCGGCGTCGAAGGCATCGTCCGGCGGGTCGATGTCGACCACCAGGAGGTCGGGGCGATCGAGTCGATCCCGGCGGACCGGCGCCAGATGGAACTCGAGCGCCGCCTGGTTGCCCAGCCAGCGCAGCGTGTCGCGGTCGTTGCACACCACGTAGTGCACGTCCCGCTTGGCGCTCGGCGCCGGGATCGTCACCGTGCGGATCCAGTCCGGCGCGTACGACGGGGTGTCCTTCTGGAAGTAGCGCTGCCCCTCGACGCCGTCGGGCGCCCGTACCAGGGTGAGCGGCCGCTCGCGCACCCACGGCAGCATCAGGTCGCCGACCGCATCGAGGTAGTCCGCGTACTCCTGCTTCGAGATGCCCGGTTCGGGCCACAGGATCTTGTCCGGACGGCTGATCTCGACGCGGCTCATCGTTCCCTCAACCCCTGCACCCACCCGATGACTTCCTCGACCGGTCGATAGTTCAGGATGCGCTCGCGCGGGATGCCCGCCAGGACGGCGGTCGCCATCGCGAAGGGCAGGTTGGCCAACTCACCCGCGCTATGGGCATCGGTGCCCATCGTGAACCACTGCACGCCGGCCTTCCGGGCGATCGTCGCCATCTCGACGTTGAGGTCCTGACGGTAGGGCGTGCCGTCCAGCTCGACGGCCTTCCCCAGCGTGGCGGCCTCGGTGAACACATGCGGCCAGTCGGCCTCGAGGCCCACCCGGCGTCCGTACATGCGCGCCTTCGGGTGCGCCAGCACGTGGACGGCGGGGTTCCGCAGTGCCGCGACGTAGCGCTCGGTGGAGTCCTCGGTAACGCGGAGTTTGGAGTGGAACGCGCCCAGCACCAGGTCGAGGCCTGCGAGCGCGTCGTCGTCCATATCGCACGAGCCATCGATGAACACGTCCATCTCGATCGAGCGCAACACGCGGAAGTCGATGCCGTCCGCGGCATACGCCGCGTTGATCGCTTCGATCCTGCGTCCCTGGTCCGCCAGGCGCTCCGGGTCCTGACCGTTCGCGATCTTCAGGCTCTGGGAGTGGTCGGTCGCGGCCATGAAGGTCCGACCTTCCGACCGGGCGGCTTCGGCCATCTCCTCGAGCGGCAACGATCCGTCGCTGTCGGTGCTGTGGACCTGGAGATCGCCGTGGGGCGTGGCCTCCCACGCCGGATCGGCGTCCAGCACCGTTCGGACCTCCGCGTAGGTGAGGTATCCCGCCCGGCTCGGCTCGGGCTCGGGGACGGGCGGCGGATCGTCCAGCCAGCCATGGAGCTGCGCGGCCACCCAGGGCCCGACCGACGGCAGCTCGGTGAGCGACCGTTCGTCGCGGGCGAGGTCCGCGGCCTCGCGTGGCCAGAACTGGGCGGCCCTCGCGGCACGCTCCAACGCGAGTCGTCGATGTTCCTCGTGTTCGCCGGCCTCGACCCGAAGGAGTTCGCCGAGCTGGGCGTTGGTGAGTGCGGTCGTCATCCGTCGGAGCCCTACCCGCTTCGGGACCCTCGCACCCCGCGTGGGTCAGCTACCGCAGGCGCATCCGCCGCCGCAACACCCTCCGGCGCTGGGAGGCGGAGCGGAGAACCCGGGCTGACCCACTGCGCCCGTACCGGCTCCAGCGGCGAAGATCGAGAAGCGGCGGCGCACACGGTCGCTGCCGCACTCGGGGCACGCGAGCTGGGTCTCGACCGAGGCCGTCATCGAACGGCGTTCCTCGAACGGGTGCTCGCAGGCCAGGCAGAGGTACTCGTAGGTCGCCATGGCCTCCAAGGATAGCGACAACATCGGCCGTTCGGCCGCTTTCCCGAGGGGTGGGCCGGGCGTAGGTTCGATAGATGCGCAGGATGCTGGTCGCCCTGGTGTCGATGACGCTCGTCGCGAGCGTGCTCGCGGCGCCGAACGCCATGGCCGGTGGGCGTCGCACCACCTACGCGATGACCGACTGTCAGCACCTGCGGACCGCCCCGCGTTCGATCCTGTTCGCGTGCGGGGACGGCAACTTCTTCGTCGACCACCTCGCATGGTTCCGCTGGCATCCGTGGAAGGCGGTGGGCGGGGGGCTGTTCCATCTGAACGACTGCCGCCCGAGCTGCGCGGAAGGGACGTTCCACACCGCGTGGGGTCGGCTGTGGCTGCGGAACCGCGCGCGGTGTGATCCGCCGGGCGCGTTCGTGTTCCAGCACGTGCGGATCGTCTATGAAGGTCGCCTGTTGGGGCGGCACCGAACCGCGTTCGGTCACCTGGGTTGTCCGTTCCACTGATCGCCTGGCCCCTCACGGGACGATGAGTTCGTACACCTTCACCTGGCGGGTGATGCCCTTGAGCCTGACCTCGCCGACCAGCCGGCCCTCGACGATGCCCTCGACGGCGGTCATCGTCTCCTCGGTGACCAGGATCTTTCGAGCCTCCGCCCGGTCGGCCAGCCGTGCAGCCACGTTCACCTGATCGCCCAGGACGGTGTAGTCGCTCCGCGCGGGTGAACCCAGGTCGCCCACGGTGACCCATCCCGTCGAGATGCCGATCCCGATCTCGAACACCTCGCCGTACTGCTGCTGCCAGTGGTCGGACAGTGTCTTCATGCGCTCGAGCATCTCGACCCCCATCCGCACCGCTCTCGCGGCATGGTCCTCCTGGGGGATCGGGTCGCCGAAGAACACCATCACCGCGTCGCCCACGTACTTGTCGAGCGTGCCGCCGTGCTTGAACACGATCTCGGTCATGGCCGAGAAGTAGTCGTTCATCTCATGCACCAGCCGCCCCGGGTCCATGCGTTCGGCCGCGGCGGTGAACCCCCGGACGTCGGAGAAGAACGTGGTGAGGTACTTACGGCTGGGTTCCAGCGCCACGTCCTGTTCGCCGCTCACGATCGAATCGGCGAGCTGGGGTGAGAGGTAGCGGCGCAGCCGTGAGGTGCGCTCGAGTTCGGCGACCTTCGTCTCCACCGTCACCTGCAGGTTGGCGTTGAGC
>JBKPMF010000230.1:0-2962 GCA_046732015.1 Actinomycetota bacterium | reverse complement strand
CTATGGTCTCGTGGGCTCGGAGATGTGTATAAGAGACAGCGGCAGTATTCCGTGATGATGACGACGCCGTTCAACATCCTGTCGCCGTGCCCCGTGCTCGCGGTGCCCAGCGGGGTCGCATCGAACGGGGTGCCGACCGGTGTGCAGATCGTGGGCCGGACCTACGCCGACGTCGACGTGTTCCGGATCGGCGCGGCATTGGAGCGCGTTCGTCCCTGGACCGGACTGGCACCGCTATCGCCATGACGACCTACGGCCTGTACCTCGATCACGGTCCGAAGCGGAAGAAGACCATGGTGCACGTGATCGACCTGATGGGGTGCGTGCACAACGGCCCCACGACCGACCAGGTGCTGGAGGAGACACCGGAAGCGATCCGAGGCTTCCTCTCGTTCCTCGCCGAGCGCGGCGACCCGGTGGATCCCACCGCGCCCTTCGATGTGCGCATCGCGGAGGAGATCACCGAGGGGCAGTGGCTGGGGCAAGGCATCGTCGTGTTCGGGCCCGACCACGATCCGGTCAAGCCGGCGGAGCTCAAGCGTCTCTTGACGCGGCACGGCTGGATCCGTCAGGCGACGCTGGATCTCGTGGACGGGCTCAGTCCCCGTCAGCTGGCGGCCAAGCCGGCGAGCGGCCGGCCGGTCGGCGACATCCTCCTCCACGTGATGGGAGCCGACTGCGGCTACCTATCGAGTGGGCTGGCCGTCAACCGCACGATGAACCGTCTCAACCGCGATGCTGAGAAAGGCGAGCTCGATGTGCGTGAAGCCTTGGCCGAGGGTGCCGACCTCTTCGCGGCTGACCTGCTGGCGGCCACGCCCGCGGAACGCTCGGCGGTGATCCCACGCGGACAGATGATCGGCTCTGTGCGACGAACGCTCCGCCGCGCGCTCGAACACGGCTGGGAGCACTTCCGGGAGATCCGCACCCGCCTCGAGGCGTGAGTCCGTCAGGCCCCGAACGTCTGGGAGGCGGCCATGGCGCGGATGTCATCCGGCGTGGTGCCGCAGCATCCGCCGACGATCGTGGCGCCGGCTGCCCGCCAGGCGACGGCGGACGCGGCCGGGTCCGGCCGTTCGCCCTCCAAGATCCACGACCTCGACGCTGCGTCCCAGGTAGAGCCGACGTTCGGGTACACGAGGAGCGGTGTCGTCACGTCGGCGTCGTCCAGCAACGACGGGATGAATCCGGGCGGCGTGCAGTTCACACCGACGGCGAGCACTCGGTCGCTCGATGCGGCGAGCGCCAGCGCGTCGGCGAACGGCGTCCCGTCGCTGATGCACGCGCCGTCACGACAGGTGAACGAGATCCATGCCCGCGACTCGGGGTAGTCCTCGAGCAGGGTCACCAGGGCCTCGGCCTCGACGATCGAGGGGATCGTCTCGATCGCCAGGAGATCGGGTTCGGCCTCGAGGAGCGTTTCGAAGCGGGGCCGGTGGAACATCGCGAGGGCCCCCGCCGACAGACCGTAGTCGCCGCGATATTCCGAACCGTCGGCCAGCGTGGCGCCGAACGGTCCCACCGAGGCCGCCACCAGACGATCGGGGCCGTCGGTCGCGGCCGCCTCTGCTGCCTCGCGGGCGAGGGCCACGCTGAGGCGCATCAGCGACGCGGCCTCCTCCGCCTCGATGCCTCGATCGGCGAACCCGGAGAACGAGGCCTGGTAGCTCGCCGAGATCGCGACGTCGGCCCCCACATCGAAGAACGCCTCGTGCACGCGCCGGATCGCCGCAGGATCGTCCTTGAGGAGCCGAGCCGACCACAGGGCGTCGCGCAGGTCGGCGCCGCCACGTTCGAGTTCGGTGGCCATCCCGCCGTCGAGCACCAGGGGACCCTGGAAGCGTTCCTCCACGTCCGTCGCCATGCTTCGACCCTACCCCTGCGGCAAGAGTGACGTCGCGGCCGTCGTATCCTCCGCGGATGCGTGAGCGCCTCCAGGCACTGGCCGATCGCGACATCGAACGCTGGCCCCGGATGCCGGGGCGGCTCATCCATGTGCTCGCCCCCGAACGGGGCATCGACGTCGAGGTCGCGGCCGGCGTCGCCGACCGGGCCAGCGGCGAACCGCTCGTGCCGGGGTCGCGGTTCCGGATCGCCAGCGTGACGAAGCCCTTCGTGGGCGCCGCGGCACTCCGGTTGGTCGAGACCGGGCGCGTCGATCTCGACTCATCGCTCGACGTCCTCCTGGCGGACGAGACGACCGAGATCCTGCGCGGAGGTGGGTACGACACCGCAACGATCACCCTCCGCCAGCTGATGACCCACACGAGCGGCATCTACGATTTCGCCGCCTCGGCCTACGACCCCTCGATCGATGACGGATTCGACGCGGCCATCGCGGCCGACCCTAGGCACCGGTGGACCCGTGAGGAGCAGCTGCACTTCGCTGTCGACCACGGTGAGCCGTACGGTCCGCCCGGCACCGTCTACTGCTACAGCGACACGAACGCCAATCTGGTGGGCGAGCTGCTCGAGCGCGAGACCGGCAGCACGATGGGTGCCGCCATCCGTGACCTGGTCGGCTACGAGCGCCTCGGGATGCGTCTCACGTATCAGGAGTCCATCGAAGCCGAGCCCGCCGAGAAGCCTCCGTGGTCCCATCAGTACGAACGCGACGTCGACGTGCTCACGATCGATCCGTCGGTCGACCTCTACGGCGGCGGCGGTCTGGTCTCCACGTGTGGGGACCTCGCGACGTTCTTCGGGGCGTTGCTGCGGGGCGAGGTCTTCGACGACCCCGCGACGCTCGCCACGATGACGACGTGCCTGCAGGGCGTGCCTGCTTCGGATCGCCTGGCGACGGGCGACGATCCCGACGACGCAGCGATGTTCCTGTTCCGTGCCTCGGCCGGTGATCGCGAGTGGTGGGGTCACGACGGCTGGTGGGGCACCACCGCCTACACCTGTCCGGAGATCGACCTCACGGTCGTGGCCGGCCATCAACAGCCCTTCATGCCCAAGG